>NZ_WEZF01000030.1 GCF_009177065.1 Tautonia marina | reverse complement strand
CACCGGCGCCGGCTTCCCCAACCGCGCGGCCCCCGACCCCGCCCCGCCTCCTCCCGCCGCGCCGTGCCCGGTCGATTCCCGAAACGAACCGTCCCAAACCACTCCCGAGCCCCAGACCGACCGCCTCAACCCTCTCACTCACAGCAACTTACGACCCAATCCCTCCGATGCCCCCTTCACCGACTCCCGGCGCACCGAGCCGTCTCGGCCGGCGTCCCCGACCGGCTCGACCGACCCCCGATCCGCCGGCCTCCCCCCCCATCCGACCCCGAACCGAGGCGATCACGGCCCTCAACGCTCCTGATTCCCCCCTCACTCCCGCCTCCCCCCTCCCCCTCGTTCACGAGGCTCGCCCAGCGTCCGCCCGTTCATGGTCTTTCCCAACCCGCGATCTCGTCCCAAGCCACGACGTTTTCCCACGTTACGCCGTCTCCCGGTCCTCTGAGGCGGTCGGAGCAATTTGTGTCGATTTCTCGGCCTCATCTTCGAATGCACTGGTATCCAACCTGCGTCCTTGCGGCATAGGATAGGACCAGCACCCTGCTTCGTTGTGGCTTCCTCAAGGCGGAACACCCATGAGACGCTCCCTCGCAACCCTTGGCGCAACCGGACTCCTGACGGCCCTGCTGCTGACCGCTCCCGCTCCTGAGGCGAAGGGCCAGGGGGCGATCGGCTTCCAGCCGGTCCTCACCCCGTTTGCCGACGGCGTGTTCCTGAACGCCACGCCGGTCGTCTCGGCCGATCGCCGCTACGTCCGGATCGGCGGCATCAACGCCTCGTTCCAGGCCCTCCGAGGGGTCCAGCCCTTCACCTTCACCGCCGGAGGCGTGGCCGGCGGCGGTTTTGGAGGCGGCTTCGGCGGAGGGTTCGGCGGCGTCGGAAACGTCGGCGGCCTGGGAGCCGTCAGCTCCTTCGGCAACGTCGGCGTCGTGCCGGGCCTCGGCCTGGCCGGGCCGGTCGGCTTCCCCGCCTACGGCTACGGCTGGCCGGGGATGTATGGCGGGTATCCGTACACCGTCTCCGGCATTCCCGCCGGGCCCCTTTACACCGGCCCCTTCTGCCCCCCCTCGCAAACCTTCAACGCCCTTGCCCCCACCGGTTTCTCGATCATGAACTCGATCGCCCCCGGCAGCTGGCGCTTCGGCGGCTGGTAACGCCAGGCCCTTACCCCTCGGAAACACCCCGGCCCGCGACGATCCCCTCCAGATCCACCGGGCCGGCCGTGAGCATCGGCACCACGTAACGCTTCAAAAACGGCGGCATGTCCACCGCCAGATGCCCCCCCAGATAGCCCACCCTCGCCATCGCCGGCCGCCATCGGATGTGATGAACCCGCTCATATAAGTTGATCCGACCAGCCGACTCCTCCGCGCCCGGCCTCCGGAACCCGACCAGCCCCGCCCCCACCCCTCGCACCCGGTCGATCGTCCCAAACGCCCACGTCCCGGCCCCGAGCAAGGCGAAATCCAGGGGGGAGATAAACACCACCAGCTCCCGCCGAACGCTCCGCAAGGCCCTGGTCAGGTCATACCCCGGCGAGACGGCCGGAGCCAGCAGGACCACCCGCTCGACGCTCCCCTCCGGCAGCCCCTCAAGCGCCTGCAGGACCACCCCGGCCCCCCCCGACTTCCCCACCAGGAAGACCGGGCCGTCGGGATGCCGGCCGAGGAACTCCCGGACCTGCTCGGCCATCCCCCTGGCATGATGCGCCACGTTGGCCGATCGGGTCAGGTCCGCCAGCCACCGCCCGACCCCATGCCCCCACCGGACCGTACGGACCTCCAGCGGCAGCCGGCACCGGGGGACCAACCGTTCCAGGCTTCCCGCGCACAGGTCCAGGCCGCCGATGCCGTCGGCCACCAGGACCAGGCCCCGAGGCTCTCGCTCCAGGCCCGCCACGCCCGCCATCGGCCGCTCGTCCGGGCTCGCCCACGAATCACCGCTCGCAGAGGTCGTCTCGCTCGTGCTCATGCCCCTCATTGTGAAAGGCTCGGCCCCCGCTCGACAAGCCCCCCCCTCTGGCACGGCCCCGTTGCCCCCGCTCCCGAACACCTCGGCCGGGTGGGTCATTGGCTGCATGATCGCCAGGCGTTACCATCGCGACCCAGCCGCGTCTCTCGGTTCTCGGGTCCTGTTCTCGCGGCCCACTCGGCCCATCACCTCGCTCGTCTTCCCGGAGATCTCCCGACCATGACGACGCTTCTCCCGAGGTTCACCCCGCTCCTGCTCAGCCGATCGATCCCCCTGGCCGGCCTCGCGCTGGCCTTGCTCGTGGCCACCGAGCCCGAAGCCCGCGCCGCCGAGCCCGAGCTTCAGGCCGGGGCCGCCATGCGGGTCATCACCCCCGATCCCTTGCTCCCCGTCTCCGGAGGCATGGGCCTTCCCGAGCCGGCCACCGAGCAACGCGGCGAGCTCACCGCCCGAGCCCTCGTCTTCCGCAAGGGAGAGGAGTTGGTGGCGATCGTCTCCCTCGACCTGCTCGGCTTCCCCTCGGTCCTCTGCGACCGGGTCCGGGCAAAGGTCGATCGCATCCCGCCCGAGAACCTCCTGATCGGTGTGACCCACACCCATAGCGCCCCCGATTGCTACGCCTTCCCCGACGGCCAAGGGGGGCACACCGCCAACCTTGATTACCTCGACTTCGTCTGCAACCAGGCCGCCGAGGCCGTCAACGCCGCCATCGATCAGCTTCGGCCCGCCCGCCTCCGGGTCGCCACCGGCGAGGCGGCCGAGCGGATCGCCTTCAATTCCTACGCCCCGGCCCTGTACGATCGTCGCATGAGCGTTCTCCAGGCCGTTGATCCCGACGGCGCCGCCATCGCCACGCTGGTCAATTACGCCGTCCACCCCGAGGTCCTCGGCAATGGCCTGGGCATCCTCAGCCCCGACCTGATCGGCCCCTTCTGCGACCGGGTCGAGGCGACCGTCGGCGGCCTTGCCCTGTTCATGAATAGCGCCCAGGGGGGGATGGTCACGGCCGACAACCGCGACATGGACGCCAAGGGCGACCCCCTCTCCGGCCGATGGCCCGACATCCAGACCTGGGACGAGTGCATTCGGATCGGTCACCTGATGGCCGATGAGGCCCTCCGCATCCTCGCCGACGCCCCCGAGCAAGCCGACCCCGTCCTCGAATGCCTCGCCGAGGACGTCACCTTCCCGGTCGAGTCTGACGACCTCTGGAACGTTGTTCTCTACTCCCCCCTGAACTACCCCCGTAACGAAGCAGACCGCACCATCACGACCCGGATCAACCTGGTGAACCTCGGCAACGCCCAGATCCTCACCATCCCCGGCGAGGCCATGCCTAACGTCGGCTTTTATCTCAAACGCAAAATGCGAGGAGATCATAACCTGTTGTTCGGTCTAACCAACGACGCCTTCGGCTATATCCTCGCCCGGGTCGATTTCAACAGCTTCCCGCGCTACAACTACGTCTCCCGCGTCTCCCTCGGCGAGATGACCGGCGAGATCCTGATGGAGGCCGCGCTCGACCTGGTCGAACATGGCGATCCAAACCAGCCCTGAACCCCGAAGCCTCTCCAACCAGGGGCCAGAACATGAACAACCGCAACATAAAATCATATCATCAGAGGTGATTCATAGTCCCTGGTCTCGGGTCACTCAGTGGTGGACGTGGCCTCCCGGTTGGGGCGGCGGTTCGCCCCTGCCGGTCAATCGGTGGAGCATGCGCCGGCGATGGCGGTCGGAGGGCAGCTCGATCGAACCGGAGCGGAGGGCGATCCCCCCGATGGTGGCATTGCGGAGGTAGGAATCGGCGTCGATTGTGCCCGACTCCCAGACGAAATGCCCGGTGGCGGTGTCTCGGGCAAAGAGGGCCAGGCGGGTCACGCCGTACTGATCGGTCCGGGTCGCCAGGGCCGCCTCTCCCATCGCCATCGGCGGCACAAAGGGCAAGGCTCCCATCATGTTATTGGCGGGAATGCCGAGGATCACCGAGTTCGAATTCGTGCCGTAGACCCCCGCCGCCGCCTCGATGACCACCTCGGCCTTCTCCTTGTCATCGACCAGAATCACCCCCTGCCGGGCCATCGACTCGCGGAGCCGGTAGACCATCCAGTTCTTGTCCGGCCCGGCGAGCAAGGCGTCATCGAGCTTGACCGGCGTGGCCGCGAACTGCGAGAAATCGATCGACCCGATCGCCTCGTCCCAGGCCTGGGTCAGCAAGAGCTGCTCGGTCGCCGATCTCGGCGTGTCGGTCACCCGGATCGATCCGCACCCCGACCCCGCACCGATCAGCAGCACGACCGCCCCGACCGCCATCCGGGCCGTCCGCCCGATCTCCCTCCGGTCGGACCTCCCCATCCCCTGGGCACTCCTTCTCCCGCGTCACACTGATCCGGGCCCGCCCGGCTCGTCCAGGCCGCTCCTTCCTGTTCTTCGGAACAACCCGACCTGTTTCGCCAGTCCGACCCCTCCAGGAACCAACCTCGGACCACGTTGCGCCCTTTGGCGAAAATTCGGGCGTTTCAGGTGACCTGGCAAATCGGGTGTTTTAGGGTGAGATCATGGGGCGGTGACACGGGTCGGCCGGGCGGCGGGAGTCGTCGAGCGAGGGGGGGTTACCGCTTCTTCAGGGTCAGGCCCATGCCGGCGCCGTCCATGAGGAGGAAGGAGGTGTCGAGGGTCGGATCGGAGGTGATCGCCTCCAGGTAGCGGGGGTTGGGGGTCGGGCGTCGCATGTTGTGGGCGAGGATCAGGCCGCCAGGACGAACCCGAGGGAGCAACTCGCGGAGGTAGGCGTCATAGCCTTCCTTCTCGGCGTCGAGGAACAGCAGGTCGATCGGTTCGGTCAGCTTCGGGGCCTCGACGTGGGCATCTCCCTCGTGAATGGTGATCAGATCCGCCACGCCTGCCTTGCGGAAGTTTTCGCGGGCCACGGCCAGGCGGTCGGGGTCGATGTCGAAGGTGTGCAGGCGGCCTCCGGTCTTGCGCAGGGCGAGGGAAAACCAGAGGCCCGACTCGCCGGTCGAGGTGCCCAGCTCGACGACATGCTGGGCGTTGATGGCCTCGGTCAGTTGCCGGAGCAATCGGCCGTCGGCGTCCGAGACGTTGGCGAAGCGCTGGCCTTCGCGGGCCTGGGCGATGGCGTCGAGGATACGGGCCTCGCCGTCGTCGTTCGGCAGGGTTTCGGCGGTCGGCAGGTCCTGAGCGGTCACGGTTCGGGCCTCGGCTCGGCGTTCGAAGGGGCGGAGATGCCACGAGGCGGCCTGTCCCGCCACCAGGGCAGCCAGACCCACCATCGAGACGATCGTCAGGGTTCGTTGCGTCGTCATGAGGGTCACTCCCGCGAGACGTGCGTTCGATGCGGAGACGGTGGCGAGGCGATCCGCAACCGCCTCGCCGTGTCTGGGATGAGCGACGATCGGCCGGGCTCTGGCCGATTGATTGCCGACCGATCGGGCGTCGAATCCGGCTCAGCGGCGCGCCTTGAGCGCCTCCTCGATCACGTCGGCCACGCGGTTGCCGAGCAGGTCGGAGCCTTCGTCGGTGAAGTGGACATTGCCGGGCCGGATGGCGACGCTCTCGAACTTCGGGGCGATGAAGGCGTGCAGGTCGTTGACGGCGATGCCATGCTGCTCGGCGACCTCGCGGGCGACCGCGTTGTACGTCTGGTCGTCGCCGACCCGTCGCATCGGCTCGCCAGGAGGAACGGGGGTGGTCGTGGCGAAGATGACCGTCGCGCCGGTCTCCTTCAGGCGGGAGAAGATCGTGTCGAGATTCTTGCGGTAGTCGTCGATCGCCACCTGATGATGGCCTCGATCCGGAGTGGAGTTCTTGCCGTCGTCGTCAATGAACTTCAAATCATGCAGGCCGAAGTTGACGTGGATCACGTCCCAGGGCTTCTCACCGAGCCAGGCATCGAGCCGCTCAAGCCCTCGGATCGTCGGGCCGCAGTTCTCGCCGGGTCGGTGGACATTCGCCACCCCGTCAAGCGCCTCGCGGACGTCGAGCGTGTAGCCGATCGAGATCGAGTCGCCGAGCAGCAAGACCCGAGGCAATCCCGGCTCGTCCTCGATCTGGACGTAGGCCGGGTTCTGGGGCTGACTTTGGGCCACCCCCACGAAGGGGGACGAGGCGAGCAGGACCAGCAACAGCGCGGCGGCACTGAGCAATCTCATGGCAAGGGCTCCCGGAAGACACGAAGACGACGCCCCCCAAGGCAAGGGGGCAATCGGCTTATCGTCGCCGTCGAGCCGGCCCCCGTCCAGACCTTCGTCGCGCCGGGTTCAAGACGCCGTCGAGGTTGCCCGACGGCCTCGCGATTATTCGTAATCCTCGGCCGAGAGGGTTTCGCCGCCGGCTCGGGTCATCAGGGCGATGAGCACGTCGGGCCGAACCGTTTCGCGGAGCGAGCTGACGCTGCCGTCGGCCTTGCAGAAGTTGACGACGCCGGGATGCTGGCTTTCCCAGTACGGGATGCGACGGCCGGAGACGCTGTTCGGCTTGTTGAAGCGGCGGTCGGCAGTGGTCCGAACGCAGCAGTTGGTGGCGTCGGGCCAGGTGCCGATGAGGCTCTCGCCGATGAGCATGGTCGACGAGGTGCCGTCGCTGATCCCGGAGATGTTGATCCGAGAGTTGCGGAAGGTCAGGCCGTTCTCGTAGTGAAAGCAATCCGGGTTGGAAACGTCGTTGCAGTCGGTCATGCCGGCGGCCATGTTGCCGCGATAGTCGGACGGGCCGATCTGCAAGGTGGCGGTCTGGCCATCGGGGTCGATCTGGGTCACGTCGATCGGCAAGGCCTGCCGGTGCGACGGGCAGACGAAGACCGACAGCGAGTTGCGGATCGCCGTCCGGTTGTCGAAGGCATAGGGCGAGACGTCGAAGTTGATGTCGTCGTACAGGTTCCCGGCTTCGAGGAACGAGAACAAGCCGACCAGCCCGTTCCACATGTACGGACTGGCGCCTCTCGGCACGCAGTTCGGGTCGTTCGCCTCGTCGCAGAACCAGCCGGAGGGGAAGCTGCCGAACGCGTCGTGATAGCCCTGGGCCGCCAGGCCGATCTGCTTCAGGTTGTTTTTGCACTGGGTCCGGTTGGCCGCCTCTCGCGCCGACTGCACCGCCGGCATGATCAAGGCCACCAGCACGCCGATGATCGCAATGACCACCAGCAGCTCAATCAGGGTAAAGCCGCGACGCAATCGAGACGGGCGCACGAGCGTTCGCATGAGAAGGACTCTCAGAGAGATAAGGAGAAGGGAGGGTCCAATCCGGACGTCTCTTCAGAAATCTTAGGCGACCGGATGCGTGCAATCAATGCAAACACCACCCGCGATGCCCCGGCGCAGCCAACTTGGCCCGTCAAGAACCATACGCCATGGTGCCCTCGGCTCGAACTCCAAAGATCCGCGGGCAAAGGAGTCAAGCAGCCTGCGACCGAACTCGCCATCGAGCCCTGCGTCGCCTCGGTTCGCTCGCTCCCAGCACGCGGCGATCGACGTCCGAAGTCTACTGCACCTCCTGGCTTGGGAGGGCCCTTGGGAGATGAACTCGAAACCTCGCCGGCTGAACTCGCGGGCCGCGACCCCAGCCAGGCGGGTTTCGAGGGTGAGGCGATGCGATCAGTTCGGCTCGTCAGCCTTCGGCTCCTCGGCCGGGGCCGGTTCCTCGACCTTCGGCTCGTCGGCCGGAGCCGGCTCGTCGGCCGGAGCCGGTTCCTCAGGCTTGGGTTCCTCAGGCTTGGGTTGCTCGGCCTTCGGTTCTTCGGCCGGAGCTGGTTCTTCAGGCTTCGGCTCGTCGGGCTTCGGCTCGTCGGCCGGAGCCGGTTCTTCAGGCTTGGGCGCTTCGGCCGGGGCCGGTTCCTCGGGCTTGGGCTCTTCGGGCTTCGGTTCCTCGGGCTTGGGCTCTTCGGGCTTCGGTTCCTCGGCCGGAGCGGGGGTCGGCTCGGCGGGGGCCGGTTCGACCGGAGCGGGTTCCTCGGTGGGCTCGGCCGGGGCCGAAGCGGCGCTGCGAGCGGCGTCGAGGTACGGGCGGAGCGCGTCGGCCCGCTGCTTGAAGAAATCGGTCAGCCCTTCACTCGGCTGGCGAATGCGGATATTCGCCTGGGCGGTCAGGCCTTCGGGGGGCTCGGCGTAGCCGGTGAAGTAGGCGGCGAAGGCCTCGGGGTTGACCAGGCCGACCTGCGTCTCGGTTTGGCCCTGGGCGGCTTCGAGGTCGGTCTTGTCGGTCGCCTTGCCGAGGACGAGGATGTCGAGGATCGGCGGCGGGTCGAGATTGGTCTGGACCAGGCCGGCCTGCTCGGCGGCGACGATCAGCTCGGCGACCGCCTTCAAGGCCGCGTCGCGCTTCGCGGCGACCTCGGGAGGCAATCCGTCGGGACTCGTCGGCGCGGGGGCGGCGTCGGCCTCGGCCGGTGGGGCGGCGGCAGGGTCCTGGGATTCCGGGGTTTCCGGGGCCTCCGACGCGGGCGAGGGCGCGGCCGGCTCCTCATCCTGGGCCAGGACCGATCGGACCGCGACCGGGCCGAGCAGTAGCAGGCCCATCGACAACAGGACCGTCAAAGAACGGCGCACGTCTGACTCCTTCTGTCTGGACTGGGATTCCGATTGGCTCCGCGATCGCATTGCGGCATCGTGCCGAGTTTAACGCCGCATTCCCTGCCCGACCAGTGGGACTTCCCTTCCCGCGAGGATCGGAACACCCCAACGCTCCCGCCGATCCCTCGGCCCGAGGCCATTCAATGCCCCTGACGCGAATCCCGAGCGGCGGCCTGCTCCTCGATCCGACGCAGCCAGAGGTGGTTGAGCGGCCCGAATCCTCGGCCCAGCCCCGGCGCGTGCTCGATCGCCCCGAACACAAATTGCTTGGCCGCCGTGCAGGCGTCTCGAAGGGTGTGACCCCGGGCCAGGAGAGCGGTGATGGCCGCCGCCAGGGTGCAGCCCGATCCGTGCGTCGATCGGGTCTGGATCGGCGCTCCGGCGATGGTCAGGGGGAACTCCGATCCATTGGCGTCGATCAAAAGGTCGAGGGCTCCGGTGATCGCCTGGCCCCCCTTGACCAGCACCGGCCGGTGCTCGACCAGTTCGAACAGCGCCCTGGCGACCCGCCGCAGGTCGTCGGCCGTTTCGATCGGCCCGGAGCCGGTCAGGAGGCTCGCCTCGTGCCGGTTGGGGGTCACCAGGTTCGCCAGCGGAATGAGCCGATCGCGCAGTCGCATGACCGCCTGAGGGTCGAGCAAGGGATCGCCCCCCCGCGCGACCATGACCGGATCGACCACCACCCGAAGCTCGGGGAACCGATCGCGGGCCATTTCGATCACATCGGCGACGGCGTCGATGATGGCCACCGTGCCGAGCATCCCGGTCTTGACGGCCACGACCGGCAGATCGTCAAAGACCGACTCGGCCTGCTGGGCTACGAAGGCCGGGTCGATGAGATCGACCCCTTGCACGCCGGTGGTGTTCTGGGCGGTGAGGGCCGTGATGGCCGCGGCGCCGTAAACCCCCAGCGCGGCGAAGGTCTTCAAATCGGCCTGGATGCCCGCCCCTCCGCTCGGGTCGCTCCCGGCGATGCTGAGGCAGACGATCTGATCGTGCATGACCATGACATCCCTTTGATTCACCCCGGCCCGCTCCCAGGCTCGGGTCGCCATTGACGCCGGGGTGGTTCGGGCCTCGACGCCGATCGTAGCCGCTTCTCCAGGAGCCGACCAGAGCCCGGACGGCGCCAAACCTTTAGCCTCGATCGGCACATATCCCTATGCGCTTGCGTCAATCCGACCAGTCCATGTCGCCTTGCTCACGATTCACAGAAGTTCAACATCAATTTGTGTGTTCAGGACGAGGGGAAGGTGTCGTGTCTCGTTCGAGCCCAGACTGGTCGGAGGATGACCAGCCACGGAAGCCGCGGCACAGGTGGAGGGGGGTTCAGCCGCTGGATTCGCGAAAAAGTCGGTTTTGATCGAGAAAAAGGGACCGTTCGGCATCGTGTTCGCAGCAACGAATGAGCGATCACCCCGGTGATCCGGTGAGTCGTGCCATCCTTTGGAAACCGAAGGCGGCGCTCACCACCGGGCCGGGATTACCTCTGGGAAAGGAGTACCTGAAACCATGCCTCGTCCCATTCGAGCCGGGGGCCTGTCAACCCTCAGCCTGGCCCTGTGCCTGAGTATGAGTGGTGTCCTCGCCGGTTGTGGCGACCAAGCAGCGGAAGAGCCTGTTCCCCTGGGCGGCGGGCCGGGAATCAATCCGGCCGAACCGGGGCAAACGACCATTCCCGATGTTGATCGGGACGCGGGGGCGGGGGCGACCGCTCCCGACACCAACGCCGACCAGGACACGCCCGACATTCCCGTCTCGGCCGAGCCCGAGGCGCCGGGCACCGGCTCCTGACCTTGAGGCGGCGGCAAACGCTCGGGGCTTCGGTCCCGGGGTTTGCCCCACGTTTGATCTTCCCCCAGCCGATCGGCCGTTTTGGGTCGACCGGTTCTGGGGATTCTGCGCCCCGAGCCGGTTCGACTCGGCCCGGGGCGACCGTACCCGGATCAGGCCAATCCTGCATCCTCGATCGAAGTTTCACCAAGGAGACCATCTGAATGACATTCCAAACCCGACATTTGACATCCTGCCTGGCCGCTCTGCTCGCGGCGACCGCATTTGGCCCGACCGCGTACTCGCAGGCGCAAGAGCGATCGCAGGAGGGTCAAGCATCGAGCAATGTTGACCTTTACTTCCCAACGGGTGAGCAGTCGAGCAGCCTCTTGATGATTCGGGCTCAGGCCCCCGGCGAGGTCCGGGTCGGCCAGCCCTTCGAATATCAGCTGACCGTCCGCAACCTGACCGACAACCTGACGCTTGAAGACGTTCGCATTAACCACGATGAAACGGGCGACGTTTCAATTGAAGGGGCCCAGACGCAACAGCAGGGACAGGGCCAGAACCAGCAGGGCGAGGCCCGGCAAGCCCGGCAGCGCCAGGGCGAGCAGGCTCAGCAGCGCCAGCGGCAGCAGGGCCAGAACCAGCAGGGCCAGCGAGCCCGGCGGGGCAACGACGGCGCCGTCCGCATCGGCGAGCTGAAGCCGGGAGAAACGCAGACGGTGCGCGTTCGAGCCATTGCCGAGTCGGAAGGCACGGCCGGCGTCTGCTTCCGCGTTTCGTACACGCCGACGGTTTGCCTCGTCACCCGGTTCGTCAAGCCGGACCTTGAAGTGACCAAGGCGGTTCCTGAGGTTGCAGATATCTGTCAGCCCTTGCGTTTCCGCTACACGGTGAGCAATCCCGGTTCGGCCGACGTGAGCGACGTGGTTGTGACCGACGAGCTGCCCGAGGGCCTGACCCTTGCCAGCGGCGAGCGCACCATCCGGCACGACGTGGGGGACCTGCGGGCCGGTGAAACCAAGGAGTTCACCGCCGACATTCGCGCCACCCAGCTTGGCCAGTTCAGCAGCCGGGCGGTTGCCAAGACGTCCGACGACCTGGAAGCCCAGTCGAAGCGTCCGTCGACCCGAATCGTCGCGGCCGACCTGACTGCCAGCATTGAAGGCCCCGAGGTCCAGTATACGGACCAGCCGAGCACCTACCGCGTCACCGTCCGCAACCAGGGAGACGGGCCGGCCATCGACACGACCCTTGAGGTTGAGATCGACGACCGCACCCGGCTTGTCCGCACCAGCCGGACCAGCCTGAACAGCGTTGCTCCCGAACAGGACGACGACACCCTGCGATGGGACATCGGCCGCCTCGAACCGGGCGAGGAAACCGCCGTCAGCTTCAGCGTGAACCTCTCGCAGGTCCCGCAGGGCTATGGCGATCGCGGTGCCGATGAGCAAAGCGGTGACGCCGAAGCCTTGATGCTCCGTCACGTCGCCGTCGCTTCGTCGCTCTGCGCCGCCGACGATCAGCCGGAGGAGATTCGTCAGCGAGCCGCCGCCCAGACCGTCGCCGAGGCGGAGATCCTCACGTTGCCGGCCCTCTTGCTCGCGCTGGTCGACCGCAACGACCAGGTTCCGCAGGGCGAGAACGTCGAGTACGTCGTGACCGTCGTCAACCAGGGCACCGGCCACGATGACGATGTTGAGATCGTCGTCACCCTGCCCGAGGGGCTGGAATACGTCGACGCGGAAGGCCCGACCGACGCCAACGCCGACGGCCGGAAGGTCAGCTTCGGCGCGGTCGACACGATTGCTCCGGGCGAAGAACTGCGATGGATTCTGACCGCCAAGGCCAACACGTCTGGTCAGGTCAGTACCCGAGCTGATCTCGACAGTTCGTTCCTCTCGACCACGGCCATCTCGGTCGAGCCAACCACGATTCTCGGCTCCGGCACCAGCCCCCGAGAGTCTGCCCCGGGCAACACCCAGCCGGGCAACTCGTCGAACACCACCAAGAACAACGACAATAACTGAGCAATGTGATCATCGCATTTTCAGTTGATTGCAACCATAACGGTCAGCGCCTTCTGCAAGGCGCTGGCCGTTTTTTTTTTGATGGAGGGGCGCACATCCATTTCGAATGGCCGCGCTCTTGCGTTCACCTCGTAGACCTGAATCAATGGAGGGTCTGACGCGGATTCTCGGAAACAGTTCGCGCCATCAGAGAACATGATCCGGGAGCCAACCGTGCCCAAGGGGAAACCGAAGAAGGACCGCCCCGACCACGCTGCCGAGTCGAAGGCCGAGCGCAACGCCCGCTATGATCGGGAGCTGGAGCGGCTTCAGGTCGAACTTTCCCATTTGCAACGCTGGGTGAAATCGACCGGCGCGCGGATCATCCTCGTGTTCGAAGGCCGAGACGCCGCCGGCAAAGGGGGAACGATTCGCAGGATCGTCGAGCGCGTCAGTCCTCGGGTCTTCCGCGTGGTGGCCTTACCGGCGCCGTCGGATCGGGAGAAAACCCAGGTCTTTGCCCAGCGTTACATGCAGCATCTTCCCTCGGGAGGCGAGGTCGTCATCTTCGACCGAAGCTGGTACAACCGCGCTGGGGTCGAGCGGGTGATGGGCTTCGCCACCGACGAACAGATCGAGCGATTTCTGCACGAGGTGCCGATGTTCGAGCAATACCTCGTGAGAGACGGCATCATCCTGCTGAAATACTTCCTCACTGTCAGCCAGGACGAGCAACGCAAACGCTTCAAGCGGCGCATCGGCGACCCCGTCCGCCAGTGGAAGCTCAGTCCCATGGACATCGCATCGTATCAGCGCTGGTGGCGTTATACCCAGGCGTACGAGGAGATGCTCCGCCGGACCGATCACCCCGCCGCCCCCTGGTGGATCGTCCCTTCCGACGACAAGAAGGCCGCGCGGATCAACTGTCTTTCACATCTGCTTTCCCAGATTCCTTACGAGACGATTCCCTTTGAAGCTCCCCAGCTCGGCGAGCGCGACGCTCGGCCGGAAGGGATTCCCGACACCGAGGTTGAAGGCCGCCGCGTTGTGCCGTCCTCCTTCTGAGCCGTTACGAGCCGAGGGAGCCCTCGGCCCGGACGGAAGGCCGCTCGTGGTGCCGCTCAGTGTCCCGAGGCAAGCAGTTCGTGAGCGAGCCGTGTTTCCAGTTGCAGGCGATTGAATTCGAGCGCGAGCAAATTTTGGGGCGTGACTCCGACCCCTTGCGTCTCGGTCAGTTCGCGGTAAATCTCCTCGACGCGACGAATTTTCGCCACTTCCCGGGCAATCGCCGTGCGGCGGTCATTGTCCGAATCGGCCAGATCGAGCGTCGCGTCGAGTCGATGACCGGACCACATCATGTAATCTTCAATCGCCGCGTGAAAGGTGCCCCGCTGGGCTGTGGGGGAGGGAGGCTCCAGGAATTTCACCAGGGAGAATTCCATCAACTCCTCGGCGATCTCTGATCGACGATTGGCCAGTTCTTCCAGCGAAGGCATCGTGTCGATGATCGTTTGCGGGTCAACGTCCACGCCGTTGCGCAACAGTTCAGCGATTTGCCGGGCGGCCTCGCCACGGGGCGAGCGTTCCTGAGAGAGCCGGAGGTTGGGAGCCTCCTGCGCGAGGCCGATCTGCCCCCCGCCGAGCGCCGCCAGGCTCGCGAGCCCTCCCACCACCAGGGCAGCCATCGCGCTTCCGATCGTGATTCGCGTGATCATCGTGTGCCTCATTCTTGAATCTCGAAAAATCGTCGCCTCGATCGGGACGATCCGCCCTGTCTTCCGATCATCGCAATGCCCCGCGGCTCGGGCAACCGACCAGCGGACCTCGGCGATTCGCTCGATCACTCCGCCTGCCGCCGATCGTCGTGCTTCGGCACAATGACTTTAAGCGAGGCCGGCACCACCTCGAACTCGACCGGCGTCTGGCCGACCAGTTCACCGTCAATGGCGACCGTCTGCGGCGGATTCGTTTCGACCCGGACCCTGGCGGCCCGCATGGTGATGACCCGCTCCTCGGGAGCCTGCTGCGTCAGGCCGGCCTGGAACAGTTGCATGATCGTTTGCACGGCTTCCCAGGGGGTTTTCACATCCACAAGCGTGGTGACGTCGAGCAATCCGTCGTCATAGATCGGTGTGCCGCTGCCCTGGGCGAAGACCGAGCTGGGAGGGGCCGCGTTGGCCACCACCACGCTCCCGCTCCGGAACCGATGCCGTTTGCCGTCGCACTCCAGCTCCACGTCAAATTCGTTTTGCGCCTTGATTTCTTCCCAACCGCCGACCAGATACGCCAGCACTCCGAAGCGTGCCTTCAGGTCGCGCTCGGCCCGCTCGACCATCCCCGACTCAACCCCGATTCCCGCGAGCAAGAGCATTTGATGATCGCCGCATTTCACGGTATCGATCGTCCGCGTCACGCCGTCGAGGATCGCCTCGCAGCTTCTGCCGATCGGGTCCAGATACAGTTGCGGCCCGAACAAGGCGACCGCCAGGGCATTGGCGGTCCCTCGCGGAATGATCGCCAGGGGGACGTCGGTTCCGGTCAGCACCTCGGCCACCTCGGAGACGGTCCCGTCTCCTCCGGCGGCGATCACCAGATCGACCCCCGCCTTCAGCGCCTCTCGGGCCAGCGAGCCGGCCTCGACCTCGGGCGTCGTCTCCTTCACGTCGAGCATCATCGACGGTTCGAGCAGTTCGAGAATCCGCGCGTGTTCTTTCTCCGCGTTCCCGGAACCGCACACGGGGTTGAAGATCACCACGGCCCGCCGTTTGGCCCGCAGCGCCTCGAACACCGCCTCGGCCGTGGCCGGGTTCAGGGCCAGGGCGATGTTCCGGGCCAGGCAGTCCTGAATCAGGGCATCGACCTCTCCCCCCCCGCCGATCGCCCGGTCCTCGAACAGCAGGAGCGCCACGGGCGGATCGGAGTCGGGGCCTTCGATCAGGGCTCGTAATTCCTCCACGCGCTCGACCGTCTCGAACCCGATCCGCTCCAGCTCGTCGGCCACGTCCGCGGCCGCCTTCACCGGGAACTTCGCGAGCAACCCCTCGGCGCGTTGCAGCACGGTCGTTGCCGCCTCCTGCTGATCGTCGTTCCAGTGAATCGCGAGCCAGCTCATCCGTTGGTGTCCTTCCGTTGCACTCACTCAGGGGGGCCGTGGTTGACCGTCCCGTGAAAATCAAGTCTACGTCCGAGCGATCCGGAATTCATCCTGCCATGCAAGGCATTCGCGAGTCGGTTTCGACGGATCGGTCACCCCTTCCCGATCCACGGGTTGAGGTCGTTTTGGATGATTTTTTCCCACTCGCTCGTCCGATAGGATACAAATGTACGCAGCGTCCTCGGCCGAGGTGGAACCGATCGGCCCCCAGGATGGTTTCGGGACGCTCGTTCTTCCCCTCGTGCCTTTGGCCCCTTTGGGAGCAATTGCCCATGGTTGTCCGACGATTTTTGCCGATTGCCTCTGCGATCCTCGTGCTCGCCTCCGCCTCTGGCTTGGCCGTGGCCGATGAGCCCAGCAAATTGGATGCCCCGGCCGCGTTCGAGCGGCTCAAGTCGCTCGTCGGCACCTGGGAGCAGCGCGAGGGCGAGAACGTCTTCGTCATCACCTATCGCCTGACCGCCAACGACAGCGCCATCGTCGAGACCTACGGCCCCGGCACCAGCTTCGAGATGATGAGCGTCTACCACCTCGACGGCGACCAGCTCCGCGCCACCCACTACTGCGCCGCCGGCAACCAGCCCCGGCTGTTGCTCGACCAGGAAGCCTCCTCCCCCGAGGCCCTCGTCTTCGCCTTCGACGGCGGCACCAACTTCGACCCCACCACCGACATGCACATGCACGAAGGCCGCATCCTCCTGCACGACGCCGACTCCATCACCGGCGAGTGGACCGGCTACATGGACGGCAAGCCCGCCGGCACCCACTCCTTCGTCCTCTCCCGCGTGAAGGACTGATCCTCTCCCCCTGCCTTCGCTCGGCTCATCGCTCCCCTCGTTTGGGCCGATGAGCCGGGCCGATCGGGTTCGCAGAACCATTGCCGATCCCACTCCTCGGCTCGGCCTTGAACCGGAGCCGGCCGACTCGTCACTCGGGCTCGCAGTCGGAGCGGAGGACATGGCCGATCGCCCGGATCACGTCACGGAAGGTCAGATCGTCGAGGGTTCCAAGCGGCCCGGCTTCGAGGTCGAGGTGGGACTTGCGGATCGAGAAGATCGACTCGGCCTGGATGACGCAATCCTTGCCCAGCCCGAACGATCCGGCTGAGATCGGCACACAGTTCGGCAATTTAGCCCGACGTTCGAAGTGGGCGGAGGTGACGATCACCGCGACGACCGACTCGCCCCGGTTCAGCTCCTCTCGGGAGACGATGACGACCGGGTGGGCCGGGACATCCTCGAACACGGCCCAGTAAATCTCGCCTGGACTCATCTCAGTAAGGATTCTCGCGCATCCAGGCTTTGGCCGCCTCCTCGGATCGGTCGAGCCAGGCGGAACGCTCGCGAGCGTCGGCCAGAGCCAGCAGACGGTCATACTGATCGGCCGGGATCAGCACGTATCGGTCGCGAGAGTCGGGGTCTTCCAGCCGCACCGGCTCGTCGCCCGCCTCGCGAATGGCTCGCAGAAGTTCCGGGGTCAGGTTCGTCATTGGCCTGTTTCGATTCGACGAAATTGGGTCGGAGTGTTCCCCTCCTCGACCATCCTACCGAAGGCCTGCCGTCGCTGAAAGCCGTCCTCCCTCGCCCGGGGTCGCCACGACCCCGGCCACCCCGGCACGTATGGGTTTGGAACGAGGAGATGACCTATTCCCGAACGCGAGTCCGTGATTCCTCCAGCCTGAGCGTGCCCAAATCCGTCAGGCCCGGCTCGGTCGGCGTGAACTCGATCAGCGGATGGTAACCGTTGCCCCGCTTTAAGGAGAGTCTGTACGGGCAGCCGATCACCATCCCTCCCATCGTGAAGCGTCCCTCGGCGTCGGTCGTCACCTTCGGGCCGGGGATGGCCCTGTGGGCGCTGCCCGTGTACCCCTCCGGCCGAACGACCCTCACGAAGTCCAGATCCTGGTCCGCGATCGGCTCGCCCTGCTCGTCCAGTGCGATCCCGGTCGCCGAGGCCAGCGGGCCGATCAGGATCGTCACCTCCTTCTCGTTGGCCGGGCTCGTGATGATGCCGCCGAGCGTCCCGTCCGCGCTCCGGGCGATGATCTCCAGGCGATCGAGCGGGCGATCGGCCTTGAAGTGGCCGTCGGGTCCGCTGGTGACGGTCATCATGCGAAGCCCTTGCGGTTCGGTCGGAGTCGCGTCGATGATGGCCCCCTCGACCCCTTGCGACGGGTCGGACGCCAGCGCGACCCGGCCGGCCAGCGGCCCGCGCTCGGGCCTCGGCATCCGGAAATCGACCTCATAGTCGCCCCCCTCGACCGCCTCCACCGTGCGCATGTCGGTCCGTGCCAGGCCCCCCACGGAATAGGTCCCCGGGCCGACCCGGGCCCGGAAGGCCCCCCGTTCATCGGTCCTCGCCCATCGGCCGAGGCTAACTTCACGGAGGAAGATATCACCCTCTCTTTTCAGACCTTCCGGCATCATCCCGCCATCCTCGCGGAGGTACACATTCGCATCCGGCACCGGCCAATCGTCCGGGCCGAGCGTCACCGTCCCCCGGATGATCGCCCCCCCGCTGAGGGTGAAGTCGATGCCCTCGACCTCCTCCCCTTCCTCCACGATGATCCCTGCTCGGCTCGGCGCCGCCCAGATCTCGTCCACCACGCCGATCATGTAGCATTGCGTCGCCTCTGCCGCGAGTTCGTAGGTCCCATCTTCCTCCGTCCGGGTTTCGAGCCGCGAACTGTTGTCGAACCCGGAACCCATGCCGGACGCGAGGATCGTGATCCCACCGGCTGGCGATCCGTCGGCGTGCGTCACCCGCCCCCGAATCGCCCCCTTCCGCACGAATTCCGCGACGACCGTCTCGCCCGACGGCAGCTCCGGCGCGATCAAGGCCCGGTCGGGAGCATGGTAATCCTCGGCGCCGTTCATGACCGAGATCGGCTGAGTCGTTTCGGCCGGGATCCAGTCATAGGAGGCGATCCCGTCTGCCCCCGTGACCTTGAAGACGCTTCTGGCCCCGCCCAGGTTGATGCTGTCCCGCTTACCCGGCTTCGCGATCACCCAGGTGTAGACGCGGATCCCCTCCAGCGGCTCGCCGCGCCGATCGACCGCCTTCACCTGCACCGTCCGGGCGCCGTCGAGGGCCAGCACGACCTCATCCGGCAGTTCCGTGGCCGGAATCCCCTGGTTTTCCCTCGGGCTCAGTTCGGCGTAGTCGAACCCGATGCCCGACTTCAACCCGAAGGCCCAGGTGATCGGCGCCTCGGCCGGCAACCGCACGACGGCCTGCCCCTGCTCGTCGGTCTGGGCCTGGACGATCGAGGTCAGGTCCGCGATCACCTCGACCGTCGCCCCCTCGACCGGCTGGCCCTCCCCGTCCTCGGCCCGGAGAATGACCTCTCGACTGGGCTTGAGGACGACCCGCAAGAGCTCCTCCTCCCCATCCCGGGCCTTTTGCCAGTCGTAGACCGCGTACCCAAGCCTTCTCCCACCGTCGATCGAGGCCACCACTGGCCGCTCTCCCAGGTTCGGGCGCTGAGCGTTCATCGCGAACCGCCCCTCGGTATCCGTCTTTCCGATCACGTATGACCGACCGGGAATGACCAGGGTCACCTCCGCCCCCTCGACCGGCCGACCTTCCTCATCAACCACCACCCCCCGGGCGATCGGTCCGTCCCCCGACTCGCCCTCGGTTGGCTCGTTCTTCGCGATCGAGGGCGGTTCGACCGTCAGCGCATCGACCGCCAACTCCTCGACCACCGGCCCACGCTCTCGCGGGCCGATGGCCCACGCTGCGCCAAACGCCACCGTGGCGGCAAGGCCTACCGCTGCCAGTCCTGCCGTCAGCTTGAAGACAAACATGGTCCTGAGCACCTCTCCTGCCAGTCCGGAAACCGCCACCGGGACCGTCCCGGCGGCAAGACCGCGAGTGGTTGCAAGCCAGGCCGCCTCGACCGACCGCCGCACCAACGAGGCGGGCACGAACGCCGACGCCGGTCGGCCCATCGCCGCGATCGAGGTTGAGGGGGCGAGGCCGCGACGGACGAGGCGGCCTCGGAGGAGATCGCGGCCGCGGGCAAGGCGGCTAGAGAGGGTGCCTTCGGGGAGGCCGAGACGGTCGGCGGCCTCGCGGCGGGAGCGGCCTTCGAGGTCGCAGAGGAGCAAGGGGCCACGGTAGCGGTCGGGAAGCCGGGCCAACTCCTCGACGATGAGCCGGCGGAGTTCCTCGACCGATGGGTCGGGAGCAACAGCGAAGCTCGACGGGATCGAGCCAGCCTCGTCCCCGAGCAGACGCTCGCGACGCCGCCGCCGATCGGCCCGACGCCGGGCTTCCTGAGACACCCGGAGCGCCACGCCGTAGAGCCAGTTCCCCACCCGATCGCGCCCGGAAACCGACGCCGCCCTCCTGGCCAGTACCAGGAAGGTCGCCTGGAAGGCGTCGTCGGCCTCGTGCGTATCGCCGAGCATCCGCCGGCAGACCGTCAGGACGGTCGGCCCGTGCCGCTCGACCAGGGCGGCGAACGCCTCCTCGGCGCCTTTGCCGTCGCGGTCGAGGAACCGGGCGAGCAACTCGCCGTCGCTCAGGCGGCCGATCGCCCCAACCGTGAAGACCTTGCCCAGGTCCTCCAGCGCCCTGCCGGTGATCCTCCGACTCATCGACTCCGCCCCCCCTTACGGTTTGCCCTGTCACCATCGTACTGGCCGCTCGACGCCCGGCGCGTCCGGAGTTTTTGGGATCGGATCGGAAAAATCTCCCGATGCGGGCACGAAGCTCAAGACGACGCCCTCCTCCCGAGCAGGACGATTGCAAGGTCCCTCGCGTCGTGCCGCGTCCAGTCTTCATCGGTGGGTTCACGGTTTTCGGCGAGTGCCCCGGGGTCCGCGGCGCGGGACCCGGGGCACCCGGATCCCACCCATTTCGACGGGAAGCGGTACGACTCGACTCACCCTGGCGGCGACGAGGCATGACGGGCGCGGCCCTCGTTGCGGGACGATCGACGGGGTCGGAACTGCTCCCGTCTCCACCCTAGGCCGAGACGGCGGGAGGCTTGCCTTCGGGGCCAGGGTCCGGGAAAGTGGGGCACGAATCCATCGAACGAGACGACCGGACGGCCGAGGAGAGGCACCGATGATCCGATTGCGAGTCCCCCCCCTGCTCTTGTTCTTGCTCCTGAGTGTCGCGACCGTTGCCCCGGCGGCCGAGCTGCCCAGGCGGCCGAACATCATCCTCTGCATGGCGGATGATCAGGGGTTCGGCGACGTCGGCTACAACGGCGACCCGATCCCGCACACGCCGAACCTGGATGCGATGGCCGCCGTCGGCCTGCGGCTCGATCGGTTCAACACGGCCGCGCCGGTCTGCTCGCCGACGCGGGGGAGCGTCTTGACGGGTCGGCATCCGGTCCGATTCGGCTGCTTTTCCTGGGGATTCGAGCTTCGGCCCGAGGAGATCACCGTGGCCGAGTTGCTGCAAGACGCCGGCTACGCCACCGGGCACTTCGGCAAGTGGCACCTCGGCTCGGTCCGGCCCGACGGGGCGAACAACCCCGGGTCGAGCGGGTTCGAGACGTGGCTGTCGGCCCCGAACTTCTTCGAGAATGACCCGATCCTCAGCCGGGAAGGGACGGCGGTCCCGCTCGAAGGGGAGAGCTCGATGGTGACGGTCGAGGCCGCGCTCGACTTCATCGACAAGGCAACCGCCGCCGATCGCCCCTTCCTGGCGGTCGTCTGGTTCGGCTCGCCGCACACGCCGCACGAGGCGACCCCCGAGACGAGGGAGCCGTACGACGACCTCGAACTGACCAACCGGCTCAAGAACTACTACGGCGAGATCACCGGCATCGACGCCGCCATGGGCCGCCTGCGGGCCAGCCTCCGCGAGCGCGGGATCGCCGATCAAACCCTCGTCTGGTACACCAGCGACAACGGCCCCCAGAACAACGGTCCCGGCTCGACCGGCGGACTGCGAGGCCGCAAGGGCCAGCTCTGGGAAGGGGGCCTCCGCGTGCCGACGATCCTGGAATGGCCCGAGGCGATCCCCGAGGGACGCATCAGCGATTTGCCAGGTGGGACGGTCGACATCCTGCCCACCGTGATCGAGCTGGCCGGCGTCTCCTACCCTGAGCCCGATCGGCCGCTCGACGGGGTGAGCCTGGCCCCGTTGATCGCCGGGGAGATGGAGGCTCGTCACAAACCGATGGGCTTCTGGGTCGCCCCCAGCCCCGGCCGAGGCACCCCGAGCGCCAAGATCATGGCCGCCCACCTTGCCGCCCAGCAGGCGGGCGAGCCGCTGCCCGAGGAACTCCCCCCGCTTCCCACCGAACCGGCCGAGCGCCTGATCGCCACCTTCGAATCGGGTGAGGAACTCCCCGGGCACGCCGCCTGGATCGACGGCCCGTGGAAGCTCCACCGGATTCCCCAGCAAGACGGCTCGATCACCTTCTCCCTCTACGACCTCGACACCGACCCGACCGAATCCGATGATCTGGCCGACGACCACCCCGACCGCGTCGCCGCGATGAGCGAGGCCCTGGCCGAATGGCAAGCCTCGGTTGTTCAAAGCCTCCGCGGCGACGATGACACGGGCCAGTGACTTGGGAGGTTTTGAGCCACGGATGAAACACGGATGAAACACGGATGGGAGGAGAGAAAGAAGTGTGGGGAGAAGGGTTCGCAACAGCGTGTCCCAGCCATTTTCCCGATGCTCCTGCTCCGAATCGTGAACAGAGACACGGTTCACGACCTCTCAAAACTCACGTGTTCTCTGATCTGTGTTTCATCCGTGTTCCATCCGTGGCTGAACTTGTCTTCTCTCCGAGATTTCTCTCTTCATGCTCCGAGGAGCACCTGCCATGCTTGCCGCGACACTTGCCGTTCTCTTGATGCCGACCGCCACAGTGGCTGTTCCCTCGGGAGTGGTGAAGCCGGGGGCGACCCTGGAAACCCTCTGGTCGGAGGGGGAGTTCACCGAGGGGGGGGCGATGGCCGCCGACGGGTCGATCCTGTTCTCGGACATCGGCAACCGGATGATGCGGTTCGACCCCGAGACGGGAGAAACGACCGCCTTCCGCGACCCGAGCGGCCGGTCGAACGGCCTGATCTTCACCCCTGATGGCCGCCTCGTCGTCGCCGAGGGGGCGAACACGGGGGGCAACCGCCGCGTCTCGATCACCGAGGCCGACGGCACCATCCGCACCCTGGCCGACGGCTACGAGGGGAAGCGGTTCAACAGCCCCAACGACGTGGCCGTTGACAGCAAGGGGCGTGTCTATGTGTCTGACCCCCGATACGTCGGAGACGAGCCCCGCGAACTGGACTTCGAAGCCGTCTTCCGGATCGACCCGGACGGCACCGTCACCCGCCTGGAGACAACCGCCAGCAAGCCCAACGGCGTCGTTGTCAGCCCCGATGACCGCTATCTCTACGTCTCCGACAACGGTCCCGAGCGTCGGGCCTTGATCCGCCTGGACCTCGACCCCGAGACCGGCGACGTCTCGAACCCCCGCAAGATCAAGGACTTCGGCCTGGGGCGCGGCATCGACGGCATGACCATCACCACCGACGGCCTGATCGTCGCCACCGCCGGGGCCGGTCGACTCGGGGGCGTTTACATCTACAAGCCCGACGGCACCCCCATCGACTTCATCCCCACCCCCGCCAACCCCACGAACGTCGAGTTCGGCGGCCCCGACCGCTCGACCCTCTATATCACCGCAGGCGTGAGCCTTTATCGGATCGAAACCACCCTGACCGGCTACCATCCGGGCGACTGAGCCGATCCCGGCACCGGCACCCCTCGCGAAGCGGCCCTCAGCCGCCGAGCCGGGTGCCGGCCACGTTCACACCGCTGCCAATGATGAGATCATGATCATAGGCCCAATCATACACGCGTCCCGCCTTCAAGGGGCGTAGCTCGACCAGGTCGCCGAAGCCTTCGGCCACGAACCAGGAACGAAGCTCGGCCACGGTGTGATGCGACTGGTAGGTCGGGGCGTACCAGTCGAAATTGTCGCAGACGCGGAGGGTCCAATCAGGATGATTTGAGAAATTGAAAGCCTTATTGAGTGTTTGTTTCAAAATCGGGATGCTGCCAAGAACGCCGAGCCCCGCGCTGATCGGCTCAAGGACCCGGGCGGGCATCCGGGAGGTGACGACGCGGAGGGCGCTGTTGATCCACTCCTGCGGCGGGGTGTTCTTGCGGTAGAGCCAGACGGCCAGGCGGCCGCCGGGCTTGACGCGGCGGGCGATCTCGGCAAAGGCCCGGCGCGGGTCGGGGCTGTGGTGCAAAACGCCGATGGAGAAGACGAGGTCGAAGGCTGATTCGGCCAGCGGCAGGTCGAGCAGGTCGGCCTGAACGATTGCGGCGTTGGGGAACTCGGCGGTGGCCTTTGCGGCCTGGTCCACCGCGTCGCTCAGATCGACGCCGAGCACGGTCGCCCCCATCCGGGCGAGCAAGCGGGCGTATCGGCCGCCGCCGCACCCGGCGTCGAGCACGAGTTTGCCGGCGAGGCTCTGCGGATCGACCCCGGTCTTCACCCGGAAGACGGCCTCGTCTTCCTCGTCGCGGACCACGTCGTAGCGGTTCCACTGGCGGCCGAAGCTGGCGACATAGGGATTCTCGGCGAGCCTGGGCACGCCGGAGACGATCGGATACGAGGCGCCACAACCGACGCAGCGCAAGGTTGCCGCTCCCGCCGGGTCCGGATTCGGCTCCAGGGCGGCTCGACACGATCGGCAGCGGATGAGGGGGATCAATTCGGGGCTCATGTCACTCAGTATACGTGATGACGGGCTGATTGCCGCGTCTCCCGTGGCTCCTTTCTGCCGGGTCGTGATGATCTCGTGGCACGGCTCGGCCGACCGCGGTATCGTAAGCCCGAAGGAGGCCCCCCTTGAACCGAGTTCCGATCGGCAACCGGGGAGGCCGAGGGTCGTCCGTTCCTTTGGATCGCTTGCGAGGCTCTCCCGATCATGACACGCTCCCTCAGTTGCCTGATCGCCACGCTGACCGCCCTGCTGGCATCGCCGGTCGTTCCGAACACCCTCGCCGACGACGAGCAGACGAAGACGGTTGTCTTCGTCGCCGGCAAGCAGAGCCACGGTTACGGGGCCCATGAACACCGCGCGGGGTGTCTCTTGCTGGCCGAGGCCCTCGAAGCGGGCATGCCCGGCTACACCGCGAAGGTGGTCACCGACGGCTGGCCCGAAGACAACGCCGTCTTCGACGGGGCCGACGCCATCGTGATTTACTCCGATGGCGCGGGGGGCCACCCCGCCCTGCCCCACCGCGACTTCCTCGACGATCTCATGAAGAAGGGAGTCGGCCTGGCCTGCCTGCACTTTGCCGTCGAGGTGCCCGCCGGGTCTCCCGGAGGGGACGACTTCCTGGACTGGATCGGCGGCTACTTCGAGCTGCACTGGTCGGTCAACCCGCACTGGACCCCGACCTTCGCCGAGCTGCCCGACCACCCGATCACCCGGGGCGTCGAGCCCTTCGGCATCAACGACGAGTGGTATTACCACATGCGGTTCCGTCCCAAGATGGAGGGGGTGACGCCGATCCTCACCGCCGTGCCGCCCGAGTCCTCCCTCTCCCGCCCCGACGGCGACCGCAGCGGCAACCCCGACGTCCGCCGCGCGGTGGCCGCCGGAGAGCCCCAGCACGTCGCCTGGGCCTACGAGCGTCCCGACGGCGGCCGCGGCTTCGGCTTCACCGGCGGCCACGTCCACTGGAACTGGGGGGACGACAACTTCCGCACGGTCGTCCTCAACGCCCTCGTCTGGGCCGCCGGCGGCGAGGTCCCCGAGGGGGGTGTCCCCAGCGCCACCCCCTCTCAGGCCCAGCTCGAAGCCAACCAGGACGAGCCGAAGCCCGCCTCCTGATTCTCCCTTCCTCCTCAGCCATCTCACTGGCCCGGTGCGCCTCGATGCACCGGCCCGGTGCGCCTTGGTGCGCTGGGCAGGGGCGCCCGATTTTGGTTTACTCACAAAGGGTTGCGTCGATCGCCTCTCGTTCGTTTCGGGAATTCCCCTGTTCGAGATCGAAAGGAGAATCCTGAGCACCTCGCATCGCCTGCCGATCGCCGCGAGGCGCGGCTCGGAACCCGTGCGTGGGTTCGTTTCGCGCGATGGCTCAGGGGGTGCCCCGGCATCTCCCGATGGTCTTGCTCCGACCCGATTGCCAAAGACACCCGGCCGAGTTGAGGGGTGCCCCGGAGAGCAAAGGCATGGGGCCCCTCGGCGCGTGGGGAGGCCCGATCGAGCGACTCCCCTGCCCCTTCATATCATCGTGGAAATCCGGCCCGGCAGTCACACAAACCGGCCGACGAGGCAAATCAACCGGGCCGAGCATCCTCGCTGGCTGGTTGAGAAGGATGAGGAGTCGGGCATTTGAGAATGCAGGCGGCCCGAACGACGCTCCCGTTCTCCGGAAAGCAACGCCGCAACTGGTCGAAGCGGAGGCCTCGCCTGGCAGTCAAGCCAGACCTCACCGGAACGCCTCGGGGCGCTCCGCGCCCCGGACCACGCGGGCGTTGTCCGGGGCATACGGCGTGATTGAGGCGTTCTCGCAGATGCGATGTGCCTTACTGGGACGATCGGCCACGCAGGAAGGGAACGGCGTTGTCCTCGGCGTCGGCGGGGGCGGCGCGGGTGAGGTGATCGAGATCGACAAGGAGGATGCGGGGAAGCGCGCGCCGGCGTTCTTCGGGGGTCATCCTGCTGGTCAATTGACCGGCGGTTTCGACGGCGAGGGTGGGGGCGCGGCGGGCAGCGTTGAGGTTCGTGACGGGGGTGAGCGGCCGGCCGGTTTCGGGATCGGGAACCCACCAGGGCCCCTGGATCGTGTCGCCATCGATCTTAAGGCACATGGCGCGGTATTCCTGCTTGTTTGCGGTCCTCATGCAGACGTACGTACCGGAACCGGCCACGTACTGGATGCCGGGCTCGGTCAAGATGGCATCGACGTGATGGCGGGCGAGGAGGGCTCCGGCGTTGAGGTCGATGAGGAACAGGTCGCCGTCTCGTTCCATCAGGAGCGCGCGATCGCCCGAGAGCATGGCCACGGAGTAGGCTCGGTTGGGCGGGATTACCGAGGGATCGTAGGGAAAGGTCGCGCGTTGTTGCCCTGACAGGCTCCAAAGGATCAGGCCTTCCTGATAATGGACCAGCAAGGACTGATCGTCCAGCCCCGGAGAGATCCGCCCCGGCCCTTTGGAGAAGCGGCTTGGGACCTTGTTGATGAAGTCGAGCGGGACCGATTCCGGTCCTCGGCCGGTGAGGTTCACCAGGCGGAGACTCCCATCGAGGTATGACGTGCCGTTGCCGAAAACAATGCGGTCGAGGGAACTGGTCCAGCGATCCAGGGTATTTCGGATCGGAAGGGATTGCTCGGGGGCCTTGGGAGCTTGCAGATTGATGTCGGCGAGCCGGTGCTTGGAACGGTCCCCGGCCATCAGTCGCAAGGTGTGAGGCGCCCCGAAGAACGAGGTGGTGATCGCGGGAATGGTCCCGCGGACTTCGGCCGGGAAACGGATCACGACCTCGGGGGGGGCGTCGTAGAGGAGGGATTCGAACGCCGGCAGCTCCTTGTTGAAGGGACTTTCATTTTGTCGGTTGTTCAGCAACTGGCTCACAACCAGTGCGAACGAGCCGTCGCGGGTTCGCTGAACCACCTGCATCGTCGCCGCGCCCCAGGTGGTGCCGGGAATTCCATCGTCGAGTGTTTGTCCGTAGAGCTGGACATCGCCTTTGTTGTTGCGGATGACCTCCCTGGCCGTGTGGGCCACGTAGAGCCCATCCTCGGAAATTTCTCGGACGATCGGATCGCCACCGTTGAAGACGGGAGCGCGATAAAGTTCACGGGAGGGACTGTCCTGTGCCGACGCCGACAGCGACAAGGCACCAAGCCAGCAACACACCACCAGACACGTCTGTCTCATCGTCGAGAATCCTCCGCATCGAAGAGGAGAACGAGGCAGGCCCATCGCCCCACGGGCGAAACCGATCCACAAATCTGCGTCTACTCAATTGCAAAAACGTGACGAGTGGGACGTGATCGCACTTCCGAACGCCATCAAGAGGCCAGGAATGATGCATCGTATCGCGGGCCATGAATGCCTGTCAATGCACGACTGAATCACAGGATTCCGTGTGCTGTTTCGCGTAAGCACATGGGCCAAAATGCACGTTGGAGATCCATGTTGGTTTGGGAGTGCATGCGGCTTGGCCTTCCCCATATCGTGAGGAAGGCCACGGGGCGGCGGAGCCGCAAGAGGCTGTAGAGCGCCTCAGAGTGACCACTTGTCGCTGCGCGACCCCGGTTGGCGAGCAATCGGGGCCACCCGCGGGCGAGGCGTACTCTTAAATACATATCAGCACAACTCAATGCAATCCTGCGCGCTTGCGGACGAGCCACTCGGCGGTGAGGAGGGAGAAGAAAGCGATCAGGCCGAGGGGGGTGTCCCAGAGGGGGGTCTCGGCGGTGAGGGTGCGGTCGAGGGTCTGGGAGCGGAGGAGGGAGGGGAGCTGGCCGGCGGAGACGTCGGGGACGAGTTGGCCGCCGGTGGTGGAGGCGAGGGAGGAGAGGAGGGAGGGATCGGAGGCGAGGTCGATCAATTCGGTGGTGGGCTCAGGGGAGACGGTGAAGGTGGTCTCGGGGGCAGCAAGGCCGGAGGAGGTGAAGAAAGGGGAGAGGGAGGGGGCGTCGAGCAGGGCGCGGTAGCGGCCGGGGGGCAAGGCGGGGGCGAGGGCCTCGAAGGTGCCGGGGCGGTCGGGAGAGGGGTGCAGCGGGACGAGGGCGAGCGGGGAGTCGGAGGGGGAGGGATCGGGGTCGGTTGCGTCGAGGATGCGGACGGCGGCGATGAGGTCGGGGCCGAGGCCGGGAACGTCGCTGGAGAAGCGGGCGAAGAGGGGGAACGGGGCGCCGGAAGGGACGGTGGGGCGGTCGGGGCCGAAGCGGACGAGGCGGTTGCCGCTGGGGGGAGTGGCCGCGGCGGCCCAGCGAATCACCTGGCCCCAGAAGCGGTGGTGGTAGGCGTCGCCGACCCGGAGCCGCCAGCGCCAGGTGCCGTCGGTGCCGATCCAAAAGACCTTGCCCAGGCCGTAGGAATGCGCAGCGGCCACGGCAACCGTCGATGGGATTCCCCCGGCGGAGTCGGGCACGAGCAAGGGGATGGCTCCCGGCTTGGCCTGGCCGGCGAGGGCCCAGGTCAGGGGGGCGAGCCCTTCCCAGACGGCGCGGCTTGCGATGGGGTCGGCGGCGAACTGGAGCATGGGCCAGTCGGTTGGGGAGGCAGCGGCCTCGTCGGCGGGCACGACGGAGACACCGGGGGGCAAGGTGGCTCGGTCGGGGTCGATGGCGGCGGGGTCGATGGGGAGGAGGCTCGGATCGAGGACAGGCACGAGCGAACGGGCCAGGTCGTTGTCTTGCCAGGCCGACGGCCAGGAGCGGGGACCGGCGGTGAGGACGAGGGTGCCGCCGTGATCGGACACATAGGCATGCAAGCGATTCCAGAGATCTGCCGGTGTCAGCTCAGGAGGAAGATCACCCAGGAGAATCACATCAAAATCGGTGAGCGGGTCGGGATCGTCGGAGCCTTCGGGGGGAGCAAGGGGCAAGGTTTGGGCAAAGGTGGGGACGGAGGCATCCGAAGGAGGGGGAGGGGCAAGAAGGACGGTCGAAAGCTCAACGCGACGGTCGCGATCGAGGGCGGCGCGGAGGTAGCGGAATTCCCAGCGGGCCTCGGCATCGACGAGCAGAACGCGGGCGGGTTGATCGCTAACGAGGATGGTGGCGGAACGCTGGTCGTTTGCGGGGCGTTCGTCGGGGGGTTCGGGGGGCTCGACGGTGGCAACGAGTTCCCATGACCCCGGTTCTTCGAGCGTGACGCGGAACGAGGCGACAGGGCGCGAGCCGTCGGGGCCTGCGGGAACAACCTCGCGCAAGGTGCCGACGCCGGGCACGTCGAGGGTGACAGGGATTTCCACTCCTGGCTCGAATCCATCGGCTTTGACCTCAACGTCGATGGAAACCGAGTCGCCTGAGAAGGTGGATTCGGGGGCTCGGATCGCGGTGATCGCGGTGTCTCGGGGGGGGATGGTCGAGCCGATCAGGACGGGAAAGACGGGAATTCCGTCGCGGGCGAGGCGATCGGCGAGGTCGTCGGATCGGGCGCGCGATTCCTCGGGAGGAGAATTACGGAGGCCATCGGTCAAAAGGACAACACCGAGGACGGGTGTTGACGTGTCATCGACCAAAGCGCGTTCGAGTACGGTTCCCCAGTCGGTCGCAAGGCGGTCGTCGGGGTCATCGACCAGGGGATTGGCGCGATCGAGCGATTCGGCCAGGGGGTCGAGTTCGACGGGAACGGTCGAGCGCGCGAAGCGGAAGGTCTCGACGACGAACGACCGATCAAGCTCGGCCAGGGCGTCTCCCCGGAGGATGCGGGAGGCGGTGGCGAGTCGAGAAGGGTCGAGCGGCGCGTCGGCGGCGGGAGGAGCGAGGCCGGGGGCATTGCGGAGGCGGTCGGCCTCGTCGGGGGGGCGGCGGGCGTCGGTCGTGTCCATGCTGGCCGAGACATCGACCCCAACGAGCAAACGGCCCTCGATGCGCTCGGTCCATGAGCGCGCGGCGATCGGTTCGAGCAGAGCGACGACCAAGGCCAGCGCCGCCGCGATGCGCAAGCCGAGCAGGAGCCAAGCGGTGGTCCGGGGGACCAATCGCCGTTCGTACCGGGAAAGGGCCAGGAGCACGCCGAGCGCGACCGCCCCGGCCGCGAGCCAGATCCACCCGTCATCACCCACGGCCAGGACCAGCCGGCGACCATTGCCGAGGTCGAGCGTCACGCCCGTTTCCTCCCCGATTCGCTTATTTGTATCCGTGATGAGGGACCACGGGACGTGCCTCGATCCCGGGTCGAACGATTGCCCCCATCATACCGTCTCGCTCGATCGAAAGGATGCGGGATGGTTCGGAAGCGCCATTCCCGAGCGATGTTCAACCGTCGCCCCCCCCGCCATCGCCGCCGCCATCGCCACCGTCACCATCACCATCTGCGTCTGCGTCGTCGTCGCGGGAGTGGAAGTCATAGGGGGGGGGATCGGTGAGGGAGGGGTCGGGGAGTTCGGCGGGGTTGCGGCCGAATCGGGCGCGGAGGGCTTCGGCAAGATCGATGAATTCAGTAACGTTCATGGCTTCGGCACGGACCTCGCCGGTCAGGTCGATCGATTCGAGCAGGGTGTCGACCTCGGCCTTGCTGGTCCACTGGGGTTTCCAGAGGCTGTAGAGGACGCCTCGGAGATTCTTGCGACGCAGGGTGAAGACGCGGCGGACGACCTCGTGGAACCAGGGGAGGTCGGGAATGGCCTCGCGTTTCTCGGCGACCGGCACGATCTTGATGATGGCCGACTCGACCCTCGGCTGCGGCCAGAAGACCTTGGGCGAGAGGATGCGGACGATCTCCACATCGGCCAGGGCCTGGACCATGACGGAGAGGGAGCCGTACATCTCGGTATTGGGTTCGGCGAGCATGCGGTCGGCCAACTCGCGCTGAATGGTGACGACCATCATGACCGGGCAAAGATCGGGATGAACCAGCAAGTTGCTGATGATGGGCGTTGCCACGTTGTAGGGCAGGTTCGCCACGAGCTTCAGGCGGCGATCGGGCGCGACGGCCAGGCCGGCCTGCAGGTTGTCGAGGACCTCGGGATTGATCTCGGATTTTTTCGAGAGGGCGTCCAGTTGCAAGACGCGGACGTTGGGCAAGCCTGAAACGGCCTCTCGCGTGAGCTGAGCCATCGCCGGGTCGATCTCGACCGTGACCACGGCGGAAACCTTGGGGGCCATCAGGGTGGTCAGGGCTCCGGCTCCGGGGCCAACCTCAAGGATAACATCTTCGGGGGCAAGCTCGGCGGATCGGGCAATCAGGTCATGCGTATTCAGGTCGATGAGGAAATTTTGTCCGTATCTCCGGTTGGGAGCGATGCCGCGGTGACCGAAGAGGTGGCGGAGGTAGGTGAGGGTTTGGCGGGGGGTGGACATGGGGAGGGACCTCGCGCAGAGACGCAGAGACGGGGAGAAGAGGAGAAAAGAGGGAGAAGAGAGCGATTAGTGGAGGCCGTTGACGACGCGGGTGATGCCGTCTTTAATCAAGCCGACATGGAAATTGAGAAGGAGACCGAGACGGAGGCCGGTGAGGCGGAGGTCCGTGAGCAGCTGCATGCGATGAATGGGAGCAACCTGCTCAATCGATTTCAGTTCGACGAGCGCCATTCGATCGACGATCAGATCGGCGCGGAAGCCGAGATCGAGTTTCACGTCTTCAGACACGACCGGAATCCCTTGCTGCGTCTCGACGGCCAGACCTCTGCGTTTCAGTTCATACATCATCGTCGCCTCATCAACCGACTCCAGCAACCCTGGCCCTAACCCCGTGTGAATCTTGAACGCCGCATCCACAATCATGCCCGAAATCTCATTCTCTCTCATTCCACTTCCCCCTTCGTGTCTCTCCGCTCTCTCTGACCGCTCTTCTTCTCCGCGTCTCTGCGCGCGATCTTCCTTCATTCCTTCCCCAATAATTTCCTCACATGCTTTGCCAGCATATCCGTTTCGATGTTCACTCGATCGCCGAGCGAAAGGGTGCCCAGAGTCGTCACGGCCAGGGTGTGGGGGATGAGCATGACGGAAAAGTCATCGTCGCCGACGGTGACGAGCGTGAGGCTGACACCATCGACGGCGATGGAGCCTTTTTCGACCATCAAGGGGGTCCAGTTCGGGCCAAGGCGGAAGCGGAGGAAGTCCCACTCCCCTTCGGGGCGCCGTTCGACGAGTTCGGCCGTCGTATCAACGTGCCCCTGCACGAAGTGCCCGCCGAGGCGGTCGCCGACGCGGAGCGAGCGCTCCAGGTTGACCGGGTCGCCGTCGTGAGAGCGGCCCAGGTTGGTCCGCGCGAGGGTTTCCGGCCCCGCCTGAACCTCGAAGTGCTCGCCATCGTGCTTGACCACCGTCAGGCAGCAGCCGTTCACGGCGACGCTCTCGCCCAGGCTCATCGGCTCGTCGGGGGCAAGGCCGGGCCAGCAGATGACAAACCGTCGGCCGTTGGCTTCCTCAACCACGCGTTCGATCCGACCGAGGACTTCGACCAATCCTGTAAACATTTCGTCACTCTCAAAACAAAAGCGCTGCGTTGGAAGGGGCATTGAGGGGTTGCGCGGCGATCGGGCCGGGGCGTGCTGTCCACTGTATCCGGAGAACAGGCCCATCGGCCACGGCTCGACGGGCAAAGGATCACGCATCGACTCTGGCGAACCGGCCGATCGGGTCGATAGAATACACGATCGGAACCTCCGACAGGCGAAATGGATTCACCCAAACACGGGTGGACATCGCGGTCGGGAGTGTTCGAGCCGGTCGGGTCGGGAGTCGTGCCCGTCGATCGGGGAGAGGGTTGCGGAAGCCGTTCCCAACACGTTCACTCATTCGTCTCGATTCGTTGATTCCGGAGGCCAGGGCCATGATGTCGCCGATCCACCGCCGAGGGTTTCTCGCCGGGACCGCCGCAGCCGGGGCCGCCGTCGCGCTGGCGAACACCGGCCACGCTTCGGGCGCGGCCCGTCCCCTGAACCGCGTGCCCGACGGTCCGACCGACACCGTCACCCTGGGCCAGACCGGCATCAAGGTTTCCCTGATCGGCATGGGAACCGGCAGCAACGGCGTGAACCAGTCGAGCAACCAGACGAAGCTGGGCGTGAAGGAATGCTCGCGCGTGATCCGGCATGCGTTTGACTCGGGCATCCGGTTCTTCGACGTGGCCGACCAGTACGGCAGCCACCACTATTTGCGCGAGGCGCTCAAGGGCATCCCGCGCGACCAGTACGTCATTCAGACCAAGACCCACGCCAACGACTATCGAGAGGCCAAGAGCCACCTGGAACGCTTCCGCATGGAGCTGAATGTCGATTATGTCGATACGCTGCTGCTTCACTGCATGCAGACAGCCGACTGGACCGACAAGAAAGCCGGGGCGATGGAATACATCAGCGAGGCCAAGGAGGCCGGCCTGGTGCGCGCCCACGGCGTGAGCTGTCACGGAATGGACCCGCTGCGGGTCGCCGCGCAGCATCCGTGGGTTGAGGTCGATCTGGCCCGCGTCAATCCGGAAGCGGTGGCGATGGACAGCGCCGACCCGAGCGAGGTGACCGATCAGCTCCGCATCATGCACAACGCGGGCAAGGGGGTGATCGGCATGAAGATTTGCGGCAATGGCCAGTTCAAGGAACCGGAACGGCGCGATGCCTCGCTGCGGTTCGTCTTCGGGCTGGGCGTCGTGGATATGATCGTCGTCGGCCTGGAATCGACCGAGCAGGTGGACGACCTGTTGAGCCGGGCGCAGCGGGCCCTCGACTTCGTCCGCAGCGAACGGGCCTGAGCCTCGTTGATTTGCGTGGCGACTCTGCCGAGGGTGCCGATTCGGATCGGACCGAGGGGCCTCGCGCAGAGTCGCGGAGCGTGGAGGGGAGAGGGAAGGCCGCGGCAGTAGCACACCTTCGGGGCCTTGCTCTGCGTCCTGGCACCTGTAAGAGAGGTGTTTCTTCCTTCTCCTCCGTCCGGTTCATCCTGGTGCTGGCTTCCCCTTGTCGAGTCCGTCTTATGAATGAACGTCTCTCCCGATGGTTTCGCAAGGCGGAGGCCGAATCGGGGGTCACTCCCCCGGCCGAGCCGATCGAGCCGGAGGTCTACGTCGGCAACGACCAGGAGAAGAACGAGCAGTACGTCCGCGAAGGCTTTGTGGACAAGGCTCGCACGTTTCTCTCGAAGCTGCCGATGGCCGAGGATGTTGCCGCCGCCTACTTCTGCATGCTCGACCCGAGCACGCCGAAGTGGGTCAAGGGGGTGGCCGCCGCGGCCCTGGCGTACTTCGTGCTGCCGATTGACGCAATCGTCGACGCCATTCCGGTCGTCGGCCTGATGGACGACGTGACGGTGCTGACCGGAGCCCTGACCGCCATCTCCGCCTTCATTACGACGGAGCACCGCGACAAGGCCCGCCGCTGGATGTCGAGCGAGCGAATCGTGCCCTCCTCCGAGGCGAAGGCCCCCCCGCCCTCGCCATGAGTCTCGATGTTGGGAGCAGCGGCCGATCCTTCCTTGCAACCCTGGTCGATGAACCGTAACGTGAGAATTTCTTGAACCAGGGGGCCGAACGCCGGCCCCTGCCCCTCGTTCCGACCCTCGACCCTCGACCCTCGACCCAACGGAGGGGACGATGCTGCGGCTCACCTCGCGAACCCGTCGCCTGTGCCACGGTCCGACCCGTCGCGAGGTGCTCCGCATCGGTGCGGGGTCGCTCGTGGGATTGACGTTGCCGACCTTGATCCGGGCGGCCGATCCCAGCAAGGCGAAGGCGAAATCGCTGATCCTGTTCTTCCTCGAAGGCGGCCCGGCGCATCAGGACCTCTGGGACATGAAGCCCGAGGCCCCGGAGAACGTTCGGGGCGAATTCCGGCCCATCGACACCTCGTTACCGGGGCTGCAGGTCTGCGAGCATTTGCCGAGAACCAGCAAGATTGCTCATCATTTGACGCTTGTTCGATCGGTTCATCACTCGATTGTCGACCACAACGCTGGGGCCTATTTCGCCCTCACGGGCAAGCCTCCCCTTGCGGGAGGGAGCCTGATTGTCGGCCCGAGGCCGGAGAACTTTCCCCCCTTTGGCGCGGTCCTGGCGAAGCTTCGGCCCACGGGACGCCCCCTGCCCGACTTCGTGCATGTGCCCGACTGGATGAGCAATCTCGGCCAGTTCCTGCCCGGTCAGGATGCCGGATTTTTGGGGGCGGAGTGCCAGCCGTTCGTCTCGGGCGATCCCAGCCTACCCGGCTATCAGGTTCCGGGCCTCACCTTGCCGGCCGAGGTGCCGCTCGATCGCCTGGAGGCTCGGCGATCGCTGCTCGATGCCGTCGATCGCTCGATCGACCATGCCTGGCCGGTGGTCGAAGGCATGGACACCCATTATCGGAAAGCGTATGAACTGGTTTCCAGCCGAGCCGCGCGCCGGGCGTTTGATCTGTCGGAAGAGCCCGAATCGGTCCGCGAACGCTACGGCCTCGACCCCGACAACCCCCGCGAAAAGGAGGCGAGGCAGTTCGGCGGCCTACCGCACCTGGGTCAGTGCGCCCTGCTCTCTCGACGATTGATCGAGGCCGGGGTGCGCACCGTGACCCTTTGCACCGGAGCGCGGTACGATCAGACCTGGGACACGCACCGCCAGCATTTCCCGCTGCTCAAGCAGTCAATCTTGCCGATGTTCGATCGCGCCTTCTCGGCCTTGATCGAAGATTTGCACGATCGGCAATTGCTGGATGAAACACTTGTCGTCGCCATGGGAGAGTTCGGCCGGACCCCTCGCGTGGGTCAGATCACCTCCGACGCCGGGGCCGACGCCAACGGCCGCGATCACTGGCCGCACTGCTACACCGCGCTGTTTGCCGGTGGCGGCCTGCCCGCCGGAGCCATCTTCGGCGCGAGCGATTCGTTTGCCGCCTATCCCGCCCTCGATCCCGTCACGCCGCAAGACATCACCGCAACGATTTATGAATTGATGGGGATTCCTCATGACACGATCCTCCACGATCCGCTCGACCGTCCTCACCTGCTGACCGACGGCAGACCGATTCGGGCCTTGCTCGGCTGACGACTCCGCGGCGATGGTCAGCTGGAAGCGAACGTCGAGCCGCTGCGTCGCCCTGAAGACAATCAAGCCAGACATGGACGTGAAGCAGGTCATCGCCCGCTTCGAGATCGACCGCCAGGCCCTGGTTCTGATCGATCACCCGAACATCGCCCGGCTGAACGAGGCCATCGGCCGAGGCGACGAGGCGGCGAGCCTGCGCGAGCGCTTCGGCCCTGGGCCGGCCGAGACGCTCCTGGATCTGCAGGATGAGCTCTTCGCCGCGTCACCGGACGGCGTCGGAGGGGACGACGAGCCAACCGAAGCGCCGTAGAATGAATCGGCGTGGGAGTCCGGGGCTGCGAGACGCCCGCGCGAATAGGGATGACGACCATGCCGATTCACGACTGGACGCGAGTTTATACCGGGCTGTTCCACCACTTCCATCAAAGCTGGGTGATCGAGCTGGCGAACACCCTGAACGCCGGAGTGTTGCCCGTAGGCTACTCGGCCCTGGCGGAACAGCGGGCGATCGGCCTGGTGCCGGACGTGCTGACGCTCCAGCACAGCGTTTCTCGACCGGCCCCCGGGGGTCTGGCCGTGGCGGAACGGCCGCCGAGGGCGTGGGCGGTGCGGCAGGCGGATGAGGACGCCTACGCCGCGAAGGCCAACCGGATCGCGATCCACCACCCGCTGGGCGAGGTCGTGGCCGTCATCGAGATTGTCTCACCAGGCAACAAGAGCAGCCGGGCAGCCCTGCGGTCGTTCACCGAAAAGGCGGTTGAGCTGGTGCGAGGGGGGATCCACCTGCTGGTCGTCGACCTGTTCCCGCCGAGCGACCGCGACCCGCACGGCATCCACCCGGCCATCTGGGACGCCTTCCTGGAGGAGCCGTTCGAACCGCCCCCGGGCAAAAACCTGACGGTCGTCTCCTATGCCGCCGGGGAGACCAAGGTCGCCTACGTCGATCCGGTCGGGGTGGGGGACCCGCTGCCGGAGATGCCCCTGTTCCTCACCCCCGGCACCTACATCCCCGCGCCGCTCGAAGCGACCTATCAGGCCACCTGGGACCACTGCCCCGCCCCCTTACGCGAGGCAGTCACCGGCGACCAGACCGATCAGTAGGTCCGGCCCAGGAAATCGACGATCGCCCGCTTGACCTCCAGCGGGTCGATCTCGCCCGTGTGGCGGTAGAGGACCTTGCCGCCGGGGGCGATGAGCAGAGTGTACGGCACGGGGCCGGGCCACTGGGGGTCGAGAGCCTCGGCGAAGGCATCGCGGTTCTCGGCGTCGAGCAGGTAGTTGGTCGCGGAAACGTGGTGTTGGGTCAAGACTTCGAGCGCCTTGGATTGGGCGTCGAGGTCGTCAAGACTGATGGTGATCAGTTTGAAGTCACGACCGCGGTACATCCGGTTCATCTCGACGAACTCAGGTAACTCGGCCACGCAAGGACCGCACCAGGTGGCCCAGAGGTTGACGAGCAGGAGGTCATCCGAGTCGTTCTTTGCCAGCTTGGCCACGCCGTCGAGGTCGATGGTCTGAAGTTCGACCGGCTCGGCGTTCCAGCGTTCGAGCGATTTGCGGGCATCCTCGCGCTTGTCGGACCACTTGGTCGAGCAGCCAAAGACACGGGTCGTGGGAACGGGAACCTCCTTGCCGGCAAGCAGAGCGTCGACGGCGTTGATCGCGTCGTGCGAGGTCACTTCCTTCACCTCGGCGTCGTCGAAGCGGCCTTGATAGCGGAGCCTGCGATCATGGTCGAAGATGTAGACATGAGGTGTCGCCAGGACACCGAACGCGCGGGACACCTCTTGCGTGTCGCCGTCGTAGAGGTAGGGGTAGTTGAACTTGTGATCGCTCGCCCGGATTTTCATTTCCTCGAACGAGTCATTCAGATCGCTGTAGCCCAGCTCGTCGAGGCGAACGGCCTTCGGGTCGTTCGGTGAGATGGCGACCAGCGCCACTCCTTTGTCCTTGTACGTCTCGACAAATCGGGCAACGCGGTCTTCGTACGCCTGGGCGGTGGGGCAATGGTTGCAGGTGAAATAGACGACGAGAACCTCGGCATCCTCGAAGTCATTGAGCGTATAGGTTTTCCCGTCCACGCCCGGCAGGCGGAACTCGGGAGCGGCCTCACCCAGTGCCAGCGGTGCCGCGGGCTGCTGCGCCGGGGCCGTCGCAGGGGCGATCGACACGAGAACGGCAGACGCGAAGACGACGAGCAGCGTTCGCAAAACCATCATCAAAGAACTCCCTGATGAGCGTACGGACCAAGCCTCAACGGAGCGTGTCGGAGTGTCACGAGCCGATGAACCAATCGCCCCGGAGCCGGTCGCCCCGGGGCTTCGTGCCAAAACCATCTCGGCATCAAATCACGTACGGTTGTCGCTCGGGTCGGGAGCGGAGGCTGTTGGCCTCGGCGTCGTCGATGAACTCCTCGCGCTTGGGGTCCAGCGTGAGGGTGCGGCCAAGGACCCACGAGAGCGCGGCGGCGTGGCAGGCGATGTGAGAGTGCCGCATGATCCGGGAATTGGCGTTGGTGGTGCCTCGGGATCGAATCGCGTCGAAGAAGTCTTGCGCATGAGCGCCGACATCGAGCCCGACCTGGGGCGCGGCGGAGACGTCGGGCAGCTCGGCGCGGAGGGATTCGGGCTCGACGACGATCCCGCCGTTGTCGCCCGTTTCGACCCAGCCGTCCTCGCCCACAAACCGCACCGGGCAGGTGCCCAGCTCGGTAATCCAGCCCTCGCGCTCACCGAAGGGGGTTTCGAGGAAGTCGAGGATGATGGGGACGCCGTCGGCGTATCGGGCGATGATCGACTTCTCACCCGGCTCGTACGAGACGGGCATCGTGTCGTCGGCTCCCTTGGCCTGCTGGCAGAGGTCGAGGGTGTGGGCGGCCCAGTCCAGCAAGCGGGCGCCGGAGTCGAAATCCCACTGGCCGCGCCATCGGCCTTGCACATATTTTTCGTTATAGGGCCGCCAGGGAGCAGGGCCGAGCCAGCGATCCCAGTCAACCACGTCGATCGGCGGGGTCGGTTCGCCGGGGAGCCAGGTGTTGTCGAGCGTCGGGGTATAGACCGACGCATGAAGTTCCTTGAGTTTGCCAAGCTTGCCGCTTTGCGCCAGGGTGACGGCGGCCTGGAAGTTGGCGACGCTCCGGCGCTGAGTGCCGGCCTGGAAGACGCGGCCGGTCTCGCGGAAGGTGTCGTCGAGCTTCTGGGCGATCTCGATGGTCAGGGCGCAGGGCTTTTCGCTGTAAACATCCTTGCCGGCCTTCGCGGCCAGGATCGAGGCGGGGCCGTGCCAGCGGTCGCCGGTGGCAATGAGCATCGCGTCGATGTCGTCGCGGGCGAGCAGGTCCTCGAACTCTCGGGTCGTGGTGCAATCGGTATTGCCGTATTGTTCATCCACGAGTGCCTTACCGGCCTCACGTCGGGATTTCTGCACGTCGCAAATGGCCACGAAGTGCGGGTCGGCCATCGGCAGCATGGCCTTCATCACATACGTGCAGCGCGGACCGAAGCCGATCACACCGAAGGTGATCCGCTCCGAGGCCGCCTTCGTTCCCGCCTGTCGTCCCAGGGCCGAGGCGGGCACGATCCAGGGCATCGCCACCGCGCTTCCGGCAACAGCCACGGACGTCTTGATCCAATCACGACGGGTCGGATTTCCTGATCGAGGTCCCATGAGATTCGATGCTCCCCAAGCAATAAGGTCGGGACGACCCGGCCGGTTTGAATCGCTCCCGGCGGGTCAATCCCGCTTGATCGATGCTCGAACAAAAGCCCGGCGCCTCGTGACCGCCCCGGAGCCCGGCCTTGAAATCACAACCGAGATCCCCGGATGGATCGGCGATTCCAAGCGCTTCGGGCTCGTTGCCGCCGACCGACCTCTCCCCCATCTTGACCCTGATTGGGTCGGAATCGCAACGACTCTCCCTCGAAAATCATTCCAAACGAGAACGAGCGGGGTGTCACGATTCCCATGAACAGACTCGACTGTGCCCGGTCGAACGCGTGGGCTATGATGGGGAGAGCCGCAGAGAGACTCAGATCATCGGCCGAGTGCACCGATCGGGGATTGCCGCGATGAGTACCGTGGAAGAGATCGAACGGGCGGTTGCGAATCTCCCGCCCGATCAACTTGCGGAGTTTCGTTCGTGGTTCGCCGCGTTTGACGCTGAGGTGTGGGACCACGAGTTCGAGGAGGATGTCCGTGAGGGCCGTCTGGATGAGCTGGCGGACGAAGCGCTTCGCGACCTGGATGAAGGGCTTTGTACGGACCTGTGAATCACCGAGCCTCCCCCAGATTCTGGTCCCTCTACCACCAGTTGCCTGAGCCGATCCAGCAACTGGCCGATTCGTCGTTCGCCCTGCTTCGGGCCGACCCAAGGCATCCCTCGTTGCACTTTCGTCGTGTCGGTCGCTTCTGGTCTGCCCGGGTTGGACTGCACTACCGGGCACTGGCTGTCCAGCGAGATCAGGAGTTCGTCTGGTTCTGGATCGGATCGCATGCCGAGTATGATCAACTTGTCGGCCGTTGATGCGGTCTGACCACTCGGCTCCAGCGGTCCCGTTGTCGATGTCGGGTTTGTCACGTCCGCGAAGATCGGCCTTCCTGGGTCGTACGTTTTCGCGACCCGGCGCATTCTCCCACTCTCTCGATGGAATCGTATGGATCAACCTCAAAAGCCGAGGCAGAAGCGATCGGATCGTCGCGCCCAGGCTCACCAATTCTGACGGTCTCCTCAGGCGATGTCGCCCCTCTCGCCTGGTGTTCCCGCGATGAGGACCGCTGTGCCGGTCCGCTTCACGCGCCGACCGGCGACGACCAGAGCCACCTGAGCGGCCACAATCGCGACGACGAACGCGACGAAATCCGCCACCAGCACCCACGCCTCAGTCCCTTCCCGAGCATCAAGGGAGACCGTCAGGAACAAGTGCAGCGAAACAGCGAACAGGAACGCGAGCAAGATGTAGCCGAGCAGCGAGTCGGTCAGCTTCAAGGGACGAAAGGGATCGTCGTTCGGGTAAAGGTGAAGCGAATTGTGGCCGATGGCCAGCCGTACCCGCACATACACGAGCAAGCCGATGAGACAGGTGAGCAACAAGAGCGCTGTGAATAATGCGGGCCCGAAGGCCCCCGCCAGCTCGAGCGGAATGTCAACGGTTGCGTCCTCGGCGATCTGGCCGAAGGAGGAGAGAACCTCGAAGGTCGAGAACATCATCAAACCGACGAATGAGACGGTGCCGATGAGATCTTGATTGCAACCCTTGAGTGTCGCGTGGACGTGGGCCTCCCACTGTTCGCGGTTGACCTCCTCAAAGGAATCTTCGGCGATCCGGGCACGGGCGTAGGAGACCGCCTGACGGTGGAACCGACCGTCGATCAGCAGCCAGGCGCCCAGCGTGGTCAATCCCACGGCTGCCGCAGCCACCGGAGGAGCATTCAAGGCCAGAGCGAGCACCGCAGCCGAAAACCCAGCAATCACATCGGCCAGCAAGAATTGCAAATACGAGACACCGAAGAAATTTCGACGGCCGGCGGCCTCCGGGTCGGTCGGGCCTGCAAAGCCGCGCCCTTGCATCAAGCGGGCGTAGAGCATTCCGTTGAGCGTCAACCCGCCGTGCAGGCGACCCATCCGGAGCGAAAGCACCAGCGACGGCACCAGCACCAAAACGGCATAGAAGGCGAACAGGTGGTCCTGCACCCGGCCAAGGCTCGCAGGGAGTCCTCCTTGCAAGGCGTTTTGCAGGAAGATCCCGAGCGCGGCAAAGACCGAACCGAGAAACGTATAAAGCTCCCGTCGGCGGTCGATGATGCCGTGGATTTCTCGGGAGACGGTTTCGAAATCGGTCATCATCCTCTCCTCACCCGTCCCTCGAACCACCCGGTCTGGGAGCTGTTGCTTCTGGTTGTCTTCGCCGATCGAGCAGGGACGCCAGGGGGCACGAATCCAGGGTCGAACCCGTACCACACCCAGGCTCGACCCATCGGCGATGACTATTCTGAGACTCGGGGATCGGGCGGCAAGACGAGATCCTCGTCGGTCACGTCAACCGGGGCTCCGGTTGCGGGGACCTCAAGACCGGCGGTCCAGAGGATGCCGTTGACGACCGATCGGCGGAAGGCGGGGATGCGGAAGCAGTCGTGGAAGTGTCCGCAGACGTAGCCGAACGATCGGCCGCCGTCGGGACGCTCGTAGACCCAGCCGACGGGGTAATCGGTGCCGTTCACCTCGGTCATGACGACAGGCTTGGCATCATCGAGGTATCTGAGCTTGATGTAATATTCATCGGTCATGGGCGTTTCGTCCCAGCCGCGGGCAATCGGGTGGTCGGGGGCGACGGGGCGGATCGAGGACTCAACCACCGGAATCTCGGAAAACGAGGGGTTGAACCAGCCCCCCATGATCTCCATCCAGCGCGGGCCGTTCTCCATGTTCGCGGCGGTCGACCAGTGCAAGGCGACCAGACCGACGCCGTCCTTGAGCAGTTGATCGGCCTGCTCGCGGTGAGCGGGGTTCAGGAAGATGTCGCCGGCGTTGGCGGTGTAAAAGACAATGGTTTTCACACCGTCGAAGGCGTCGGCATCGGTCGGCCAGCCGTCAGAGACGGTCGCCTCCACACCGGGGGTCTGCTCCAGGCACTTGGCCAGCAACGAACACTCTGCCATATATTCATGCGTCTTCGGTGGGTGGTCGCGGTCCTTGCCAATTAGAAGGATGTTCGTCGTCTCGTCCTGCGCGGCGGCGGTTGAGGCAAACGCGGCGGCCAGGGTCAGGGCTATCCAGGCGCGTCGGGTCATCGGTCGTTTCTCCGTGGCGGTCGATCGGGGTGGCGGAGTGTTTGAGAGGCTGAGGATCGGGTCCACGCAAGGCGAGCCGGGCCAGCCTCGCTCCCTCGATTCGGATTGTGCCCCGTCTCCGGAGCCGACGCAATGCGCTTCGCGGCAATCTCTGCTCGATCGGCGCTCAATTTGCCCCAGCGACGGCGGCGAGCCCTCGGCGGCGAGCCAGGCGTCGGGTGAGCCAGACTTCGAGGCAAAGCCCGGCCAGGGCGGCCAGGATCAGCCCTCGCCAGAGCGGCCTTGACGGTCGGTTCGGGGTGTTCGACACCAGCGGTCTCGACCGATCATCGTCGGCGAAGTTGAGGGGCCAGCCCTCGGCGATTGTCGCTCGATCGGCGGTTGAGAGGGGCAATCGGGTCGCCTCGGCTTGATCGGCGGTAACCAGGCGGTAGAGGCGGCGGTCGTCGGGCAGATCGAAGCGATAAAGGCCGGGTTCGTCGGTGACGGGAAGGCGAGCGAAGACGCCGTCGCCGGTTCGGTCGATCAGGGCCTCAGCGTCGCGGCCAGAGGGGGTCCGCACGGCGATCGTGGTGCGCCCTTCGGCCAAGGGCGAGTCGATCGGAACAACCAACGGAGCGCCGGGGCGAGTGGGAGAGGCGTCGGGGGCAGGATCGGCCAGTCGGAACATCAGCTCATGAACAAACGGGACAAAATCCGGGTTGGCCGGCAAGGTTCCTCCGTCGGCGTCGAGCGAGCCGGCAAGAATCGCGGCGCGGCCCGAGCCAATCGAACGCTCAACGAGCCACGGATCACCCGAATCGAGCCGGGCCAGGACCTCGGCGGGAGGGTCCGTCTCCACCAGTTCCAGCGCGAAGGCCGCGAACAGGGCGGCTGATCCCAGGGCAGACGGCGCGCCGTCTCGGGCGATCGCGCCGAACACGGGAGCGGCGAAGCTCGTCGGCAAGGGTCGAGCAATCGCCGATCGCGCGGTCCATTGCCCGAGAAGCGACCCGATCCGAGCCGGAAGCCAGCCGTTTCCATTGCCGAAGGCCATTCGGTTCCAGAACTCCGCGTCGGTTCGATCGCCGGGAACCACCAGCACGCCCCCCCCCTGCTCGACCCAGGACGCCACGGCCGCCAACCCTTCCGGTTCAAGTGCGTCAACGTTCGCAAGGACGAGCACCCGTTGACCTTCAAGAGCCTCAGCGTTCAGGTCTTCAGGACGAAGGACGGTGGCGCGAAACTGCGGAGCCTCGTCTCCCAGGGGCATGAGGGCGACCCGGAGAAAATCGGTCGAGCCGGTCATGGGCCGAAGGCCGGGCTTCCCCTCCACAAGCGTCACGGGAAGCGCCTCGGCCACCTCGACCACCACGGCCGAGGCGTCATTGAGGGGCAACGGGTCCTCGGTTCCTCCGGCGGCCAGTCGAACGCCGATTGCGTGCGAGCCGATCGTGCTCAAGACCGTTCGGAACTCGACCACCACCGACCCTCCCGCCGCCAATGGACCAACCGCCCGCGTCGATCCCGGAACCGCGGCCCCATCAACCACCAGCTCGGCCGATCGCTCCAGGGGGCCCGGCCCAAGATTCCGCACAGTCGCGCTCACCCGGATCGTTCCGCCCGGCGCGATCAGACGACGCGAGGCGGCCGCGTCCATCACCTCACCGTCCGCGGCGTCGGGATCGACCGGCACCTCAATAGATTCGACCGTGATCGAGGGGGGATTCGGCAGGCGATTGTGCAGGGCTCGGAGAAGCTGCCAGCGCCCCGGCTCGTCGAGTTGCCAGGGGTTACGGTCGCCGTCGGTAAGGATCACAACCTCCGACGTCGGGTGGCGGCCCGATTGTTCGAGAATGCGAAACGCCTCACCAAGCGCGGCCGGCAGATCGGCCGAGCCGCCGGGGGAAGGCAAGGCATCGAGCGCGGCCTCGATGCGCGAGCGATCGACGCTTGGCGGGTCGAGTACCGCCCTGGCCCGATCGCCGGCGCGAACAACCGCCACCGCGTCGCTCGGGCCGAGCTGATCGACGAGCAAATCGGCCCAAGCCTTCGCCTCGGCCAGGGGAGACGAGCCGCCGCCTTGCCGGGCCATACCGCTCGACGCATCGACAACAATGACTACATCCTTCGGCGCCTCGCCGCCGATCGTCGGCCCGAGGCCGCTCGACCAGATCGGCCGGGCCGCGGCCAGCGCAACCAGGGCCAGAATGAGCATTCGGGTGGCGAGCAAGAGCCACTCGGCCAGACGCATTCTCGTTCGAGATCGGGGGCTGAGGTCGAGGAATTGCATCGCCCCCCAGTCGATCGTCGGCACCCGTCGACGGTTCCACAAATGAATGAGAACCGGGATCGCCACGCCGAGCATTCCCAGCAGCATCGCGGCGTTGGCAAAGCTCACGCGGAAGCCCTCGCGTGGAGGGCTTCGGGCGAGACGGCGGGAGGTCGTGCGAAGACGTCGGGGAGCATGGGGAAGGACCGGCTTCGGCTGTCGGGATCCGTCGAATCTGCTACGATGATCTTCAATATCCTAAGGGGGAAACTCCCCCCCTCGCAAGCAACGGCGACCACCACATCCCGTCCGACCCTCGACGGCCCAAAGGAAGGCGCGATCTTGGCCACCTTCGCTCACCTCCGAACTGCCCTGATCTTCCCTTGGGGGGGGATCGTCCTGGCGGCGATGCTCACTCTCGAACTGCCGATTCCCTCCGCTTCCGCCCAGGAGGAAATCGTGGCCCCCATCCTCGGCCAGGAGGCTGAGTCGCCCCCCAGCACCCCCGAGGAGACCGAGGGGACCGTGGCCGAGGCCGAGGGGCCGATCGCCATTGAGCAGGTGGTGACCGACGATCAGATCGAGGAAAAGCTCCGGGGGCTCTTGCCGCGGTATCCGGGGGTCAGAAGCGTCGAGGTCAGCGTCGATCAAGGGGTCGTCACGCTCACCGGGCATGTGGAAGACGCCTCGGTTCAAGACCGCGTCCGCGATTTTGTCCGGCGGGTCGAGGGGGTAACGCTCGTCCTCAATCAGACGAAAACCGATGCACAGGTGCTCACGGCTGGTCAACTGCTGGCCAAGCGGCTGAACCGGTTCGGGAATCTGGTGGCTCAAACCTGGCTAGCGTTCCTGGCCGCCCTTGTCGTGCTGATCGGGTCGGTTCTGGTGGCAAAACTGTTCTCGGGGTCATCAGATCGCTTGCTGGCACCGTTGTTTGAGAGTGTGCTGCTGCGATCGGTCATTGGCTCGGTCCTGGCCCTCGGCATTGTTCTGATCGGGTTTTACGCGGCGCTCGAGGTGATGGGGGTCGCTCGGGCGGTTCTCTCGGTCGTCGGCCTGGCGGGAGCCGTGGCCCTGGCCCTGAGCTTTGCGTTTCGTGATTTCGCCGAGAACTTCATTGCCTCGCTCTTGCTCGGCGTGCGGCAACCGTTTCGTGTGGGAGATTTTGTCGAGGTGGCGGGGCATGCGGGAGTCGTCCGGGCGCTCACGACCCGAGCCACCATCCTCGTGACCTTCGAGGGGCATCAGGTCCGCATCCCCAACGCAACGGTCTTCAAAAACGTGATCATCAACCGAACCGCCTCCAATGCCGTGCGACAGAGCTTCGACGTTGTGATCGGCTACGATGCCTCGGCGGTCGAGGCTCAGCGGGCGATCGCCTCCAGCCTGATCGAGCACGGCGGCATTCTTGACGATCCGCGCCCGAGGACCCTCGTCGAGGCCCTCGAACCCAACGGGGTTCGCCTTCGGTCGACCTTCTGGTTACCCGTCCGGGGGGTCGACGGCGACAAGCTCCTGAGTGATGCCCGCTTGAAGGCCAAGGTCGCCTTGCAACAGGCCGGCATCACGCCGACGCCGACCTCCGTCAGCCTCAGCCTCTCCGATCGGATTGACGTCACCTTGACCTCGGCCGAAGGCCAGCCCGTCGTGGAGCCCCTGCCCCACCCCCGAGCCGCCACCGTTTCGCCCGATCGCGCCCGGTCGAATCTGGAACTCGACACCGCAGTCGCCCAATCCTCGAACGTCTCGAACGATTCCCAGGCCGACCCGATCGACCAGGCGTTGCACGTCGCTCAGGATGTCGTCGGCGACGAGCAAGACAACATCCTCACCCACGACCTCCGCCCGCAGAAATCGGTCGACGAGGCCCACCCCCCGAAGCAAAAACCTCAGGCCGACCGAGCGTCCTGAGGCGTTCGCTCGCCAAAAGGCGGCGGGATCGACTCGGGCCAACGCCGCAACGAACCATGATCTGCCGGATCTCTTGATGCAACGAGGTTGTCGATGGCTGGCTGTCTCCTCTTGATCGTGCTGGTCTGCTCCGAGCAGGATTCGCCGGACCTGGCCGCTCGGATCGTCGCCGCGGCCGAGGCCAAGGTGGGGGAGCGCGTCGGCGATGGAACCTGCTCCGGCCTGGTCTCCGAGGCGCTTCAGGAGGCCGGCGCGAAGCTCGGCTCCAGCGATTGGGACCAGCCGTGGGGGCGAACCGTCCAGCCGTCGGAACAGCTTCAGGAGGGCGACGTGCTGGTCTTCCGGGATGCGGTCTTCGTGCACCAGGAACGGGTCCGAAGCGGAGCCGTGCGCACCACGACGGCCAAAATGGAACGTCATGTGGCGATCGTCTCGGCCGTGCAACGACGCTCCGGAACCCTCCGCATCGCCCTCCTGCATCAAAATGCCGGCCGAACCCGAGCGAGCGACGATCGCCGCCAGGTCGTCCAGCGCTGGGTGATCGACCCGAGTGAGCTGACCGAGGGGACCGTCACCGCCTACCGTCCGGTCCCCATCGACGCCGGGCCATCATCGACCGATCGTCCGTGACGCACGGCCGCGGAGATTCGCGTGGGTCGGGTTGGCTGGGGTCGTCGTCGAGGACCGGACGATCGCATCGCTCATCGTGGGTATGACTCAAGCTGACCGGGAGGACAGCCGATGAAATCCGTCAGAATCGGCAAGCCCGGCCGAATTCGCATCTCCTGAGGAGAGGCCGAGACGCGAAGTCGTGCGTCCCCCACGGATCTCCCCCCTAACCTAATGTGGAGGAGCCCGGCGATGGCACCAGCTCCCCGGTGGAGCAGAACCGAGCGTCGGCCCGCGGGCTTCCGGATGATTCCGCCGGCCCGCCTCTCGCTCGTCGCCGCCCTGCTCGTGATCCTCGCGAGGCCGTCGCTGGCCCAGGAGTTCGCGCCCAGGATCGAACCCTCCTGGCCCGAATCGCTGTTCCGCTTCTTCGACCTCGGCCCGGAGCCCGGCGAGGGGGGCGATCCCGAGTCGATCGAGGAGGAGAACCTTGATTTCATCGAAACCGACCGCAACTCCCTGACGGGGGCTCCCCTGGTCACCGGTCGGGGCGTCGGCATCATGGAGCTGGCGTACTCCTATTTGAATTTCCCCAATGAAGGGGTCAAGCATAGCTTCCCCGAGTCACTCTTCCGCTTCGGGATCACCCGTCGGATCGAGCTGCGCGTCGGCTGGAACTACGAAACCGGCGGTCCCGAGGAGTTCGAGGAGGGGAACATCGCCGCGCGCTTCGGGGTGAACGCCGAGTCCCAGATTTACTACGGTACCAAGATCCAATTGACGGCGCAGGAGGGCCTACGGCCGAGGAGCGCCCTCTTGCTCCAGGGCCATACGCCGACCGGGGGACCGACGACGGCGACCCAGATCCGCGCCGGCCTGATCTCCGGGTGGGAGCTTCCCAACGACTGGACCTTCGACTGGGCGGTCCGCTTCGCCCCCGACGGCGAGGATGGGGACGGCTACGAGATGTGGATCCCCTCGGCCGTAATCAAGTTCCCCTTCGCCGAGAATCGCTTCTTCACTCACCTCGAATTCTTCGGCCTCTACTCGGCCAACAAGGAGCAGAACATCTCGAGCAACTTCCTCGACACGGGGCTCCATTACCTGATCACGCCGGACCTGGAAATCGGCACCATCATCGGCATGCAATTGCAGGAAAACCCCGGCTACTTCGTCAACGTCGGGCTCGGCTTCCGCTTCTGATCAGGGCGCCCCCGGATCGCCTGGGGCGAGCGTCGCGTCGTTCGGCTCGGGGAGCGATGAGACGCCGGCGTGCCGATCAAGACGAGGTGGATCACGCTGGCGGGGGCACCGGAACCGTCGAGGGCGAGGGCGTGACCTGGGTGGCGATCCGGATGACCCAGATCAGGAACGCAATGGCCAGAATATTGAGCACGGTGCTCAGGATCGCCGAGGCGATCGAGAGGGTCGGGTCGGGAGCGGGGGGCTGACGGCTCCAGGCTGAGGGGAGCGTCGGGTCGGGGGCCTCGGGCACTCCGGTTGCGGTGGCCAGGGCTTGCACCTGGTCGGGTTCGAGCGGCAAGCCGGTCACGGTCAGCGCGGCGGCCGGCCCGCTGTTGGCGGTCAAGGCGACGGCCCGGCGGCTGGGTCCGGCCAGCAAGACCTGCACGCCCAGCGTTTCGACCGGCTCGGGCTGTCCCTCGTAACTTCCGGCCGCGATCCGAGCCGGGCGCAAAAACGGCGCCCGCAAGGCCCGCGACGGCGAAAGCCAGTTGGCGAGCGATTGCAGCTCCAGCTCCTCTCCGGCTCCCTCGGGCAGTTCCAGGTCGCCGACCGGCAGCACGAGGATCGCCACGTCGAGCTGACCGTTGCGCACCGCGTCGAGCAAGGTGGCCGGATCGCCCGAAGCGTCGGGCTCCTGGCCGTCGTCGAGCAGACTTTGCGCCACCAGGGCCGCGCCGCTGCCGATCGGAGGAACCCCGACGCGCCCCGAGAGGGGATCGGCCGGGGCGTCCCCTTGCTCCGATCGCCGCCGGACGACGTGGACGAGGCGCGTTCCGACCACGGCGGCGGCCTCGATCCGCGTTTCCCGATCGGGCGGGGCATCCTCACCGTTGGCATCATCGGGCAAAGTGAAGAAGCGCTCGGCCCCCAGCAAGGCCAGCCGGGCCTGACCGCGGGCCACGGCGTCGACCGGTTCCTCGACCCGATCCTCGCCCACCGAGCGATCAGGGAAGGTCTCTCGGATGGCGACCATCGCGCGGGCCTGAAGCTCGTAGAACTCGTCCCGATCGGCCAGCGCCAGCGTCAATCGGGGCCGCGCCGGAATTTGCCCGAACCGCGACGAATCGGCGATCAGTTGCTGTTCGAGCAGGAACTCTCGGGCGACACTGGCCGGTCGGCGCCCTTTGATCTCGACCTCGGCGTTCAGGCGTCGCATGGTCGCCTCGTCGAGCAGGCCCGACAGGCGGCCGAGGGCCTCCTTGATCTCCGGCCGGCGCTCAATCGTCTCGTGACGGGCGACGAACGCGGCCTCGTACGACGGGAAGAAATTCCGAGAATCGTCGAGCATCCGAAGGCCGAGCGATCGAATCACGCCATCGGTCGAGAACCCGATCGCCACATCGACCTGCCGGGTTTCCAGCGCCCGCATCCGATCGAGCACGTTGTCGAGCACCAGGGGAGGCGCGGCCAGTTGAAACCCATAAGCCTCGCTCAGCGCGCCGAGACCGTCCCCCGGCCGGCGAAGATACTCCGGAGGGCACGTCACGCGCACACCTTCCGGAAACCGGGAGCGGTCGGCCAGATCGTCGATGCTCCGCAATCCCATCGCGGCGGCTCGGACCGAGGGCACCAGCAGGGCGTAACCGTTGTCGAACCCGAGCGGATCGAGCCAGTCAATGCCGATCGGCGCGTATTGCTTGCGAGCCTGGGCGATCGTCGAGTCTCCCGAGACGTTCAGCTCTCCCAGAAAGTTCAGGGCTGTACCGGAGTAATCGACCATCAGGTCGACCGTTCCCTCGCGGAGAAAGGCCTGCGCCTGGTAGCTGTCGGGCACAGCCTGCACCTGAGAGACGGGTACCTCTGCCTCTCGAAGCAGTTCGGCGGCCATCTCGGCCAGAATCGCCTGCTCGGCGAAATCCTTGCAAAGGATCGTCACCGAGTCGTCAGAATTGCCGCAACCGGCGCTGATCGCGGCCGCAACCGCCAGGAGGCTTCCAAAGGGCGTTCGGCGCCATCGCATCAGCTCACCTCCTTCGTCGGTCGCGGGGCCACGGCGGGTGCCATCAAAGAGTTCGAGCGCATCATCCGCACCAGAGCGGCGGCCTGAAGCAGCAGGATCAGGGTCAGGGGAAGGGCGAAGCTGATCGCCCCGGCCCGGACGACCTCGATGTTCCGGGTCATCACCAGTGCCGCCCCGAGCGCCGCCAGCGTGATCCCCCAGGCAAACTTCCGGAACCGAGGAGGGTCCATCGCCCCCTGGCTACTGAGCATCCCCAGCACATACGTTGCGCTGTCCACACTAGTCACAATGAAGATAAAGAGCAGGAGCAAGGCGACCGCCGTCAGGAATCCCGAAACCGGCAGGCGGTCGAGCAGGGCAAACAGGGCGGTCGTCACGTCTTCCTTGACAATCGACCCGATGCCGCCGGCCCCTTGCAGCTCCTCGAACATCCCCATGCCGCCGAAGACCGAGAACCAGATGAGCGAAAAGGCCGTCGGCGCGAGCAAGACCCCGGCGACGAACTCCTGGATCGTCCGCCCTTTGCTGATCCTCGCAATGAAGATTCCCACGAACGGCGCCCAGGCGATCCACCAGATGAAGTACGTCAACGTCCACGAGCCGACCCAGGCGCTCAGGTTCTGGTGCGGATAGAGCCGGAAGGAGATGGCGGGCAAGGCCGACAGATAATCCCCCATGCCGGTGAACATGATCCGCAAGAGAAACGGCGTCGGCCCGGCCAGCAAGACGAAGATCATCAGGAGAATCGCCAGCAACATGTTCGTGTTACTGAGAATCTTGATTCCCTTGTCGAGCGAGGTCGCCGCCGAGGTCATGAAGGCCGCGAACAGCAAGCCAAGCAGGAGCATGGCGAACCAGAGGGCCTCGGCCGGCGTCCCCAGCACAAGGTTCAGCCCTGTTTGAAGCTGAAAGACCCCCATCGCCAGCGATCCGGCCACCCCGAGCGCAACGGCCAGCACCGCGAACAGATCGGCCAGCGTGGCGACCGGCTCGACCCATCGCCCTTGAAAGGCCGCCCGGATCGGTGCCCCGGCCAGAAAGTTCGTCCCGAGCCGGTAGTGGAAATAGGCCAGCACCAAGGCCCCGACACTGTAAACGGCCCAGGCGTGGAACCCCCAGTGCAGCATCGTCAGGATTATCGCCTGCCGCGCCGACTCGGCCGAATACGCCTCGCCGATCGGGGGCGAGGCGAAGTGCGTCATCGGCTCAGCCACCCCCCAGAACAACAAGCCGACCCCCATCCCGGCCGCGAACAGCATGGCCAGCCACGACCCGGTCGAGAATTCCGGTGTGTCGTCCGGCCCTCCCAGCTTGATCGACCCATAACGCCCCAGGGCCAGCCAGGCGGCCAAAATCAGGAACCCCGTCACCGACCCCATGAAAAACCAGTCGACACTCTCAAAAAAGGTCTGGGTCACGTCAGACACTGTGCCCGCAAACGTCTCGGGCCAGATGATGCCGATCAACGACACGGCAATACAGAGCGGCAAGGCCAAATGAAAGAGCCCCAACCGGTTCAGCGTCTCTCGCAATCGATCGTTCATCGAACCTCACTCGATTGATGCATCACAACAGATCATCACACCTCATCAGATCCGTCGAACAGACCTTCGAGATCGCGGCAGATCCGCCCGGCGAAACCCCTGGAGACTTCGCCCCGGAGGACCGACCCTAACACGATGCGAGCGTCGATCAACCCTCGACCCTGGTACTCCCAGCGCTCGAACCCGAGGGCCTTCCCCCTTCCCATCACCCCAATACCGGAGTCAAAGGTCACCGTTTTCCTGCCGAGGACTCGGCACCAAATAGCTGTTTTTTCGATCGGCCCGGAATTTGCACTCTTGATCCCCGCCTCCCCGATCGATTACATTCATGGTGCCGAATTCCCGCCGATGTTGTGGCGTTGTGCGTGCCACGGCACGATCATTCCTCCTGGGAGTTGCAGGCATCTCCTTCCTTGTCGACCTCGTTCGTCTCCTTCCGCCTTGGTTCTTTTCGATTGGGTTGGTCCCCACGCCGTTGTTTCGATGGGGGTTGCCGACCGAGTTCGTTCCCGCCGTTCCGCTTGGTGTGTGTCGCCCCGCGATCGACACCGAAGCCTCCTGCTCCGGAGGGTGAGTTCCGATGAAGATGCTGTTTGAGACCCGACCGCGCCGCCGGTCCCTCGCGCTTGGGATGCTGGTGATGGTTGGACTGCTGGGATTGCCGATGGGAGCAGCCACCGCGGCCCAGGACAAGGATGACCCGATCCAGGCCCTCGGCCTGAAGGTCTATCAGCAGTCGTGCGCCGAGTGCCACGGCGAGAACGGCGAAGGCTCTCAGCTGGACTACCCTCACCCCTTGCACGGCGATAAGACGCTCGAAGGTCTGACGACCTACATCGACGAGAAGATGCCCCCCGGCTTCGAGGACGAGGTGACGGGAGAGGATGCCGAGGCCGTCGCCCGCTACGTTTACGACGCCTTCTACTCCGAGATCGCCCAGGCCCGCAACGCCCCGGCCCGGATCGAGCTGGCCCGCCTGACCGTCGATCAGTACCGCAATACGGTCTCCGACCTGATCGCCAGCTTTCGAGGCCGAGGCCAGTGGCCCGACGAGCGCGGCCTGCAAGGCGAGTATTACAGCGACCGCGGGTTCCGCCGTGATCGCAAGCAGATTGAGCGGATCGACCCCGAGCTGAACTTCGACTTCGGCATCGGCGTGCCCGACGGCGACACCGAGAAGTTCGACAAGCGCAACCAGTTCTCCGCCCGCTGGCAAGGGTCGCTCATGCCTCCGGAGTCGGGCACGTATGAGTTCGTCGTCTGGACCGAGCACGCCGTCCGGCTCTTTGTCAACGACGAGCGGACCCCGTTGATCGACGGCTGGGTGCAGTCGGGCGACGACCGCGAGCGCCGGGCGTCGATCCCCCTACTCGCCGGCCGACCGTACCGGATTCGCCTGGAGTTCTCGAAAGCGTATCAGGGAGTTCGCAAGGACGACGACGAGCCGGAGATTCCGGCCACGATCCGCCTGTCGTGGGTTCCTCCTCGACGGGCCGAGGAAGTCATCCCGAGCCGGTATCTCTCGCCCCAGTGGGCCCCTCAGGTCTTTGTCGTCACCACCCCGTTTCCGCCCGACGACCGCAGCGTCGGCTACGAGCGCGGCACGACCATTTCCGCCGCCTGGTCCCAGGCCTCGACCGACGCGGCCATCGAAACGGCCGCCTACGTCGTTGAGCATCTCAACGATCTGGCCAAGGTGAAGGACGACGACCCGGAACGCGAAATCAAACTGCGCGACTTCGCCGCGAGCTTCGTCGAACGCGCCTTCCGCCGCCCGCTCGACCCCGAACAGCGCGACCTGTACGTCGATCGCCAGTTCGACACCTCGCCGAACACCGAAACGGCCATCAAGCGCGTCGTTCTGCTGGCGCTGAAGTCCCCCCGGTTCCTCTACCACGAGATCGACCCGGAGCTTGACCCCTACGCCGTCGCCTCCCGCATCTCCTATGCCCTCTGGGATAGCCTCCCCGACGACGCCTTGATGAAGGCCGCCGCCGAGGGCCGCCTCGAAACCCGAGACCAGGTCGCCGAGCAGGCCCGACGCATGCTCGACGACCCCCGGGCCCGCGCCAAGGTCCTCGACTTCTTCCGCAAGTGGCTGAAGATCGACGACATTCCCGACCTGGCCAAGGACCCGGAGCTGTTCGCCGAATTCACCCCCGAGGTCATCTCCGACCTGCGGACCTCGCTCGAACTGTTCCTCGAAGACGTGATCTGGAACAGCGACGCGGCCGACTTCCGCCGCCTCTTGCTCGACGAGCCGCTGATGCTCAACGGCCGTCTCGCCGCCTTCTACGGCGCCGATCTGCCCGAGGACTCCCCCTTCGCTCCCGTCGCCGAAGGGATCGGCCAGCGGGCCGGCCTGCTCTCGCATCCCTACCTGATGGCCAACTTCGCCTACACCAGCGAGTCGTCGCCGATCTTCCGCGGGGTCTTCCTCGCGCGGAACGTCCTGGGGGTCCGGCTCCGGCCGCCTCAGGAGGCGTTCGCCCCCCTCGCCCCCGACCTGCACCCCGACCTGACGACCCGCGAACGGACGGCCTTGCAAACCAGCCCCGAATCTTGCATGTCGTGCCACGCGTTGATCAACCCGCTCGGCTTCGCGCTGGAGCATTACGACGCCGTCGGCCGATTCCGGGAACAAGACAACGGCAAGCCGATCGATGCCACCGGCCTCTACCAGACCCGCACCGGCGACACTGCCACCTTCGAGGGGGTCCGCGAGCTGGCCGCATTCCTCGCCGCCAGTGACGAGGTGGCCGATGCCTTCGTCGAACGCCTCTTTCAGCACCAGATCAAGCAGCCGATCCGCGCCTTCGGTCCCGAGACGCTCCCGGATCTCCGAGACGCCTTCGTGACGCACGACTACAACATCCAAACCTTGCTCGTCGACATCGTCGCCGAGTCGGCCCTGACCCCCCGCCAGAGCGCCGAACTGGCCTCGACAGGTGAATGATTCCGGCCTGAGGAGGCATTCAGGAACAACCTCCGCGTTTCGAGTGAGGTTTTCGGGTGGCCCCGGTTGCTCGCCAACCGGGGTCGTGCAGCGACACGAGGCCCGACCGAGACGCTCGGCTGACCCTCAGTCCTCTTGCGGCTCCGCCGCCCCGGTTGCACAGCAACCGCGGCCACCCGAAACCCTCGGATGTTCTTCCTGAATGACCCCTTCATGCCGGGCCGCTCGATTGGAGTTTTGTTTAACCGTCCTCTTGACCTGCTTGCCCCGGTCCGTTCCAATAGAAGGGTTCGGCCGGGGCGACGATTGACCCAGCGTTCCGGGGCGACCGACGAGCCCCGAAACCGTCTTCCCGAACCACGATCACCGAGCCCGGCGACCGGCGTTTGGTTCCCCTGCCGCCCCGCCCGGCGAATCCGAAGAGAGGGAGCGTGCCAACATGGCCCGGACCACCACCCGACGCGACTTTGTCCGCAAGCTTGGCATCGGCGGCGCCGCCTTGCCGTTCATCCTGAACCTGCCGAGCCTCGGCTTCGCGAACCAGGGGGGGCGGAAGCAACGCCTGGTCGTCGTCTTCAGCCCCAACGGCGTCGTCCAGAAGAACTTCTGGGCCGACGAGCCAGGGCCGCTGACCTCCTTCAAGCCGAGCCTCGAACCGCTCGAACCGTTCCGCGATCGCACCCTCCTGCTCAAGGGGGTTTGCAACAAGATCAAGGGAGACGGCGACGGCCACATGCGCGGCATCGGCTGCCTCTTGACCGGGGCCGAGCTGTTCCCGGGCAACATCCAGGGCGGTTCCGACACCCCCGCCGGCTGGGCCAGCGGAGTGTCGATCGACCAGGAGATCGCTAACTTCCTGCAGGCGAACGAGGCCACCCGCACCCGCTTCGGCTCGCTTGAGTTCGGCGTGATGGTCCCCGAGCGGGCCGACACCTGGACCCGCATGTCCTACGCCGGGCCGAACAAGCCCCTCACCCCGATCGACGACCCCTACCAGATGTTCAACAAGCTCTACGGTCGCCTGAAGGACCAGGAGAGCCTCAAGAGCATCCTCGACGACCTGCAAGACGACCTGAAGAAGGTCCGCTCGCACGTCAGCGCGGAAGACCGCCGCCTGCTCGACGAGCACGCCGAGTTCGTCCGCGCCATGGAGCTTCAACTCTCCACCAGCAAGCCCATCGAGGACGTCGGCCACGCCGTCCCCGAGCTCGACCCCGGCCTCGACGAGGCCGAGAACGACCAGATGCCCGAGATCTCGAAGGCCCAGATCGACCTTTTGGTCAACAGCTTCGCCGCCGACTTCAACCGCGTGGCCACCTTGCAGTACACCAACTCGGTCGGCCAGGCCAAGATGCGCTGGGTCGGCGTCGAGGAGGGTCACCACGAGCTCTCCCACGAGCCGAACAGCAACGACGAGGCCCAGGACAAGCTCACCAAGATCAACCACTGGTTCGCCGAGCAGATCGCCTACCTCGCCAAGCGCCTCGACGAGACCCCCGAGCCCGGCGGCGAGGGGACCATGCTCGACAACACCACCATCGTCTGGACCAACGAGCTTGGCGCCGGCAACTCCCACACCCGCAACGACATCCCCTTCGTCCTCGTCGGCGGCGGCCTCAACTACCGCATGGGCCGCGCCGTCCACTACGACCGCGTCAACCACAACCGCCTGCTCATGTCCTTCGCCCACGCCTTCGGCCACCACATCGACCGCTTCGGCAACCCCGACTACTGCGGCGAAGGCACCCTGCCGGATCTGACCTGAGCATGAGTTGCCCTTAAGTTCATCAAGGGCTTCCACCTCCTTCCTCCTACCGGCCGCCGTGTTCCCCCCGGAACCCGGCGGCCGGTTTGCGTTGAAGGCGTCTCCCGGGGTTTTTGCTTGCAACATGGCAGCAATGCTGGCAGGATAAATTCACTCTATCGTCTTGCACAAACGAACAGTTTCGTAGGATTCGCTGTGCGGATCTTCGACTGGGTGCCGCATCCGCTGGTCCGCACAAAGGAACCCACGGGGCTCTAGGTGAGGCGAGCATCGCAGAAAGCGGAGCAGTCGTTGAAAGACATAGACGAAGTTATAGCGCAGATCAAAAAGATATATCGCCCCTATCGTCATGAGGCGGCTGATGTTCCGCTACGTCAACTGGCGGAACTCTACTACCTGAATGCGGGCGATTACCTTGAGTCTGCGCAAATACTCCATCAATGCGAGACGGCACACCACCGCACAATAATGCCTTGGTACCAACTCATGGGGCAAGCACTTGAGTTATCGATGAAAGCCTGTCTAGCTGCCGCGGGAATAAACCCACCTCGCACTCATGACTTGATCACGCTTTGTAAGCAGATAGAAGAGGCGGGTTTTCGATTGAAGACAGAGCATGCTTACGCCAACTTAATTCACTTAAACCATGGATATTACGATGACTTCGCTACGGG
>NZ_WEZF01000029.1 GCF_009177065.1 Tautonia marina | reverse complement strand
TCAAGATGAGGCGGCGGGGAAAACATCGTGCCTACCAAAACACCTGGCTTCCGGAGCTTCAACGAGGGCGTGACCTGCTCGCTCAAGGCGCAAAGGGCGCGCGAGCAAGGCAACGCGGATCTCGCCGCGGAGCTCGATAGGCAAGCCATCGCTCACTTCGACGAGGCGATTCGCCTCGAACCTCGTCATCCGGGTGCCTGGGGTGGTAAAGGAATGGCCCACGCTCAACTCGGCGATCCCGGTGCCGCGGCCGAAGCGTTCGTGGAAGCCACGAAGATCGAGCCCAACACGCCCGAGTTCTTTCGCCAGCTCGGCCTCTGCCAGATTGAGCTCGGCGAGATCTCCGCCGCGCGCCAATCCACCCTCAGGGCCGTTGAGCTCGCCGCCGACCCTCACTACGCACGAAACGCGGCGATCGAGGTCTACAACTTCGGCGGCTCCATCATGACCGCCGCGGTCCGCGACCGAGATGCGGGTCGAACTCAAGAAGAGCACCGCGGTTACCTCATGGCATTGGCTGTCTTTCGGCTCGCACTCGAACTCAATCCGGACTTCGAGGAGGCGCGAAAGGGCGAGTCCATTGCAGCGTCTTGCATTCAGCAATCCCCCCGGTAACGCCGTGGCCCGTCGCCTCACGGCGCTCAAGACCTCTGCGGTCATTTCGGGGTGAGGCGGCGGGGTGGCACTGGCGGATGAATGGTGCTGATGTCCGGGTGCCACGGGCTCTGCCAGTGCTCCGGTTCGGCTCGGCACTGCTAAAGCCAGTGGCACCCGGCGGTTCCGGGCATTGTCCCGGTACCCGTGACGAATGGGGATCTCACTCTTTGCCATGATCGAACAAATTTCTGAACGCCCTGTAACCTTCCTCCCCGTTTTGCAGGATTGATCAGTAGGGAGTCTGCCCGATCATCGGGCGACCACCTGCCAAGCTGGACTCGGACGGGCGATCCGAAGGAGGACTCGCCTGATCTGAGGGTGATTCGTCCTCAACGAGGAGGTTTGTGAATGGATGGTGCCAAGCTGCGGCGAGCGTTGATGCTGCTCGCGACGATTCTGGTTCCCCTGGGATTCACCGCGCCGGTTGATGCTCAGAGTGAGATTCCCTTCGTCGTGACCGGGGTGGGGACGATCTACGATCCGCTGCCGCCGTCCCCGCAGGACCCGTTCCTCGAATTCGACGCCATTGGCACGGCGACCGGATTGGGGGTCTACCAGACGACGAGGAGTACGCTGGAGGTGCTCTTCGACGAGGCTGTTCCGGGGGAGGATGCGATCCCGTTCGAGAACGCCGACGATCCGCCGATCATCCTGTTTCAATCCGACAAGGGAACACAGGCGTTCCACTACGATGCGACGTCACCGGGGCTCGGTGTGACGCTCTTCCAAGTCGGGGAGGACAGGTATCTTGCCTTCTTCCTGGCGGAGTTTACGCCCGTCCCGGAGGCGTCCACGAAGCGCTTCAAGCGAATTCGAGGCGGCTCATTCCTCATGTCTGCCTGGACGGAGGTCTTCTCTCCGGGTGACACCGAGGTGCAGTACACCTGGACCGGGGAGGGTCCTCTCGTGGTCGGCGGCAACTGAGCCGCAGCGGCGGGATATCTTCCCACGTATTTGCAAGCAATTTCATAAGTTGACTGATCCGCTTCACCTCGCGGTGCAGCGGACCCGGCGAGTCGGCCGGGGTCGTCTCGACCCCAGTCGTCCCGATCCGTTCCGACGCGGGCTGGGGTCAGAAGGACCTCAGCCACCCGGCCGTCAGCGTTCGCGTCACGCCACGTTCGGCGGCTTCTCCGTTTCTTGTTGTGTTGCGCTGCACCGATTGAGGACTTATTCACCATGACGACGCGAACACTTGTCCGTGGCTTCACCGCCCTGGCCCTGCTGCTGGTCGGATTAACTCTGATCGCCCCAGAAGCCACGGCGAATGACCAGCCCCGGCCGTTCCGCGGCAACGCGGAGGGGTTGGTGACCGGGCTTATCGAGCCCAGCGAGGACTGCCCCTTCGGCGGGTTCACCGCGTTCTGGACCGGCAATGCCACGCACCTCGGCCGGTTCACCCGTCAGGAAGTGCTCTGCTACACGAATGCAGAGCTGACCGAATTCGAGGGGGAGATCGTCTTCACGGCCGCCAACGGCGATACGCTTTCCTTGAAATTCAGCGGTTCGTTCGAGCCCGGCCCCGGCGGCACGTTGCTGGCTGAGGGGCCGTACGAGTTCACGGGCGGGACCGGCCGGTTCGCCAATGCCAGCGGTTCGGCCGGCTATCAGGCCGTCGCCTTCCCCATCGGAGACCAAGTGCTGGCCGTTGTGGAGTTCGATGGGTTCATTTGCTATTAAGTGTTGAAAGGTCAGGGGCCAGCGGGTCGCCGGGTCTAAGGTTGTTGCGTCCCGGTTGACTTGTCACCGCGAAAACCACGTAACCGCTCTTCGCGCTGCAGCGGACCCGGTCCGCCGCGGCTCGGGTGGGCTTCAGGGCTGGCTCGTGGCGGGCCTGGTCGGTCGGTCGCCTAACACGCGGATTCACCACTGGAACCAGGGAGACCGCGGGTGGCCCCGGTTGCTCGCCAACCGGGGCGGCGCAGCCGCAAGAGATTGCGGGACGCCGCCTCATCACCTCTCGTCGCTCCGCGACCCCGGTTGGCGAGCAACCGGGGCCACCCGCGCACGATGCAGCCGAACACGTTAAACTACGTTCGAGACTATCAGCAAATCTTAAGGAGGCAATTATGCTCAGACATCTTACATCCATAGCGGTGATGTCGGTTCTGTTGTGCTCTGGTGCCTCTGGGGCCGAGTACGACGCGGTCGGCGTGGTGAGGTTCTCGAATTTGCAAGGGTTCCTCTCCAACCTCGAAGACGTGCCATTGATCGCCAAGCAGTTCAGCGAATTCAATGGAGTCGCATTGCAAACCGGTTCGATCCGTCCTAATTCGGTCCCCGAGACCGTCTTCGAAGACAATGAAATTGAGATTATCCAATTCGAAGGAGTACAGGGCCCCAATCCTTACTTCGGCAATCGAGAGCTCCAGATCATCATTGGCCGCGGCGGCCAGATTCATTGCACGTGGGTTGCAGAGTTTACGATCGTCATCGACAAGGCTACGGCCCTGGCTGTCTTCTCCGGAGATGGCCAGTTCACGGTTGTAGGCGGCACTGGCCGATACGAGAACGCAACCGGTAGCCTGCAGACGTGCTTCGAATCCGAACCCACGCCCCTGACGGCGGATTCGGCCATCGCAACTTACACGCAAGTTGGAACGATCAATCCATAATCGCCATTTTTTCGGCGATGTGCGGCGGGGTGGCTGGTTCTCCTGACCCCAGCCACCCCGCCGAACACGCGGATCAACCATAGTACCTAGGGAGACATCTCATGATTCGAGCGTTCTGCAGCAGCTTCCCCGTGATGCCGATGATCGTGCTGTTCGTTGCGGTTTCGGCCAGCGATCACGCGGAAGCACAAGTCCAACCGTTCAAGATTCGCGGGGGTGGCGTCCTCGCATTTTTCCCAGCACCTGGCGAGGAAGCGCCGCACACGATCGAAGGTCAGGCGACCCTTCTGGGTCGACATGACGGCCTGGGTTGGGTCCGTCCGCTCCGCCTTGCAGATCCCGATGACCCGCGGATCCTGCCGGGCTCCATCCTTGCGGCCGAGTTCGACAATTCACGTCCGACCCTTTTCGTGGCGGCCAATGGTGACGAACTTCTCTATGACTACGGTCGAGGGAACGGGGAGTACAGTCCCGGAATCGTCCAGTTGTTCCCCGACGCGGGCCATCCCGGAAAGGTGTTCGCGATCTTCATCGCAGAGTTTACCCCGATCTTGGGCGCGAGTACGGGACGCTTCGAGCATGTCGTCGGCGGCAGCTTTGATATGATCGCAATCACGGAATCGTTCGCTCTGAACGATCCCGACAACCCGCCCCTCGCGATTGGTTACACCTGGTTTGGCGAAGGGACGATCGAGTTCGAGCGGGGCCGATAGGAACTCTTGAACCCCGCGAGTGATGCCAGATCGACCGGATGACTCGCCGGCGGGTTGGCTGGGAGCAAGATGCCCCGAGCCACCCGCCGCAGCGTCGGGTCGAGATCCTGACCGTTTGGCGTGCGACCCGACGAAGGTCAGACGCCTCGCCTGACGATCCAGCCCGGGCCCCTCACCCCGGCCCTCTCCCCGCTCGCGGGGAGAGGGGGAGGGGTCGATTCTGGCGAAGGTGATGACGGCTTCAAGGAAGGATCAGGTGTTCGCGATGGGAAGACGAGGACGGGGAGGGGAGATCAGGGTGTTTTCCCGAGGAGGCCGAGGCGGGCGAAGTTGAGGGCGTGCTTGGCGGAGCGGCTCTGGATGACGGGGCGGGGCTGCTCGGGGCCGAGGGAGAGGCGGCGGTGGAGGGTGTGGTCGTCGAGGGAGAGGCCGACGTAGACGAGACCGACGGGCTTGTCGGGGGAGCCGCCGGTGGGGCCGGCGACGCCGGTGACGGAGAGGCCGAGGTCGGCTCCGAAGCGGCGGCGGACGCCGAGGGCCATCGCCTCGGCCACCTCGGCACTGACGGCGCCGACGGAGTCGATCAGATCGGCGGGGACGTCGAGCAGGGAGGTCTTGGCCTCGTTGGCGTAGGAGACGATGCCGCCGGGAAAGACGGGGCTGACGCCGGGGATACGGGTCAGGCGGTGCGCGATGAGGCCACCGGTGCAGGACTCGGCGACGGCGAGGGTCTTGCCCTGGGATTGCAGGAGTGAAACAACGGCCTCGGCCACGTCGTCGGAGCCTTCGCCGACGATAAGGTCGCCGAAGCGCTCGTAGATGGCGTCGATGGTGGGCTGCATGAGGGCGAGGGCCTCGGCCTCGTCGGCCCCCTCGGCGCGGATTCGGAAGCTGATGGTGGCGTCGGAGGCGGTGATGCCGACCTCGGGGATGCGGCCGCGGGCGGTGAGGTCGGGGGCCTGGGCCTCGACGTCGGATTCGCCGAGGCCGAACAGGTTGATCACGCGGTTGACGATCACCCGACCGGCCAGGCCGACGGCGCGGAGGCGGGGGGCGAGTTCCTCATCGAACATCGCCTTCAGCTCTCGGGGGACGCCGGGAAGGCAGGCGACGTGGGCGATGCCGGTCTTCATCCAGATGCCGGGGGCGGTGCCGATCGGGTTCGGGAGGATCGAGGAGCCTTCGGGGATGAGGGCCTGGATGCGGTTGCGGTCGGGCATCTCGCGGTTGCGGCGGGCAAAGAGGGCCTCGATCATGCCGAGGGCCTGGTCATCCTGAACGAGGCCGACGCCGGCGGCTCGGGCGAGAGCCTCGCGGGTCAGGTCGTCCTGGGTCGGGCCGAGGCCGCCGCTGGTCACGACCAGATCGGATCGGGAGATGGCCAGGGCGAAGGCGGCGACGTTGTCGTCGAGGTCGTCTCCCAGCAGGGTCGAGAACCGGACGGGAATGCCGAGCGAGGCAAGGCGGTCGCAGAGCCACTGGCCGTTGGTGTCGAGCTTCGCGCCGCTGATCAGCTCGCTTCCGATCATCAGGAGTTCGGCATGCATGGGATGAGACTCGGGAGGGGGGAACAAAGGGTTCGGGGTTCGACGGGTTCCGGGAGGTCGGGGACGGATCGTTCTGAAAAATTGGCCCGTACAAATGGCAGGGCGCGAGCGATTTCAAAAAAAAGGGGGGAAATCGGTTCGGCCGAGGGGTACCGACCGTCGAGGGGAGAGGGAGTCGGCGGGGTGGAGGTTGAGGACTCGCCCGTCCGAAGCATGGGCGAACACTCGCACGCAATCACGAGCCTCGGAGGGGTGTCTGGGAGGTCTGGGACAAGCTTGACGGGTTCTTCACGAGAATTTCGCGAGGGATCGGGAGGAACGAAGGCCGCGGATTTCTCAAGGTTTTTGTGAGAAAAAGGGTGAACCGGGGGTGCGGTTGGGGGTGTCGCAGGGTAACGAGGTTGCGAACAGGGTTGGACGTCGTGTCATAATAGTATGGCGACCCGAAGGGGTCGACTGCCCTGCGTCCGCCCAGCCTCGGGAGCGTCGAGCCCCCCGCTTGGGGTTCGACCGAGATTCGTCCCGCGAACCCGGTCCCGCCGAGTCGGGGGAGGCCCACCCAAGATGAGCGCCGCTGTCCTTGATCGCCCGACCCTGGTCCTGAACCGGAACTGGCAACCGGTGAATGTGGCCTCAGTGTCTCGGGCGTTGGTGATGCTGTGGAACGAGTCGGCCCGCGTCGTCGACCCCGACGATTTCCGACTCTACGACTGGGCCGACTGGGCCCGGTTGAAACCTCGGGACGACGAGCCGTTCATCCAGGCCGTGACGTTCCGCATGCGCGTGCCGGAGGTTGTGACGCTGTCGCATTACGACCGGTATCGCGAGTCGACCGTGACCTTCAGCCGACGCAACATTTTCAAGCGCGATCACTCGACCTGCCAGTACTGCGGATCACGGCCGGGGTCGTCGGAACTGACGATCGACCACGTGTTGCCGAGGGCGCAGGGGGGTGTTTCGTCCTGGGAAAATTGCGTACTGGCCTGCGTGGCCTGCAATTCTCGCAAGGCCAACCGCACGCCCGAGCAGGCACAGATGAAGCTCCGCAAGAAGCCGTTCCGGCCCGAGTGGAGACCGCTGTACGCCTATTCGACGATGCGGATTGAAAGCTGGTCACGCTTCGTGAGCGAGGCGTACTGGAACGTGGCCCTCGACGAGGGGGAATGACGGCGACGTTGACCGGGCCTTGCGTCTGGGGAGTGTCCCGAGGCGCAGGCCCGATGCCATGACTCATCCGGGACGTGATGGCGAGGCGAAGGGTTGCCGATGACGGCCGACCGACCCGCCGAACGATCGTCCCCAGGAACCCGGTCCATCCATGAACTATCTGGTCACCGGCGGCGCCGGCTTTATCGGCAGCCACCTTTGCGAGCGATTGCTCGATGATGGTCATTCCGTGCTGGCGCTGGACGACCTGAGCACCGGGCGGTTTGCCAACGTGGCGCATCTGGAAGGGCGTCCGGGGTTCGAGCTACGGGTGGCGAGCGTTACCGAGCCGGAGGTGGTCGAGCGTTGCATCACCGAGTGTCAGGCGGTGTTTCACCTGGCCAGCGCCGTCGGGGTGCGGCTGGTGGTGGACGAGCCGGTGAAGACGATCGAAACGATTGTCAATGGGACCGATGTGATCTTGCGGTGCTGCGCGCGGTATCGGCGGCCGATGCTGTTGACCTCGACGAGCGAGGTATACGGCAAGAGTGAGCGGATCCCGTTCCGAGAAGATGATGACGTGGTGCTCGGCCCGAGTACGACCCGCCGCTGGGCCTATGCCGGGGCGAAGATGCTCGACGAGTTTCTGGCCCTGGCCCACTGGCACGAGGCGCGGTTGCCGGTGGTGGTGGCAAGGCTGTTCAACACGGTCGGGCCGCGGCAGACCGGCCGGTACGGGATGGTGATTCCTCGGTTCATGGCGCAGGGGATTGCAGGCGAACCGCTGACGGTTTACGGCACCGGCCGGCAGACGCGGTGTTTCGCCCACGTGAAGGACGTGGTCGAGGCCCTGGTGCAGTTGATCCATCACCCCGAGGCTCGGGGGCAGGTGTTCAACGTCGGCAATGATGAGGAAGTGTCGATTCTCGGGTTAGCCGAGCGCATCCGAGACCTGACCGGCGGCCGGAGCGAGATTCGGACGATTCCTTATGACGAGGCGTACACGTCTGGCTTTGAGGACATGGTGCGCCGGGTGCCGAGCCTGGAGAAGATCCAGCGGTTGATCGGCTATACCCCGACCCGGAACCTGGGGCAAATTCTGGCGGATGTGCGGGCCGAGGCGGAACGGCCGAGGGGGCCGATCGAGTAGGGGAGGCTCCGCCCCTCGATCCCGATCCTTGATGGGAAATCGGGGATTGATTGGTTTGAAGAGGTTGGAAGGAAGGGCAAGGCTGAGAGGCGACCGCGCGGACCCCTCACGCCGGCCCTCTCCCCGCTCGCGGGGAGAGGGGGAAGGGGGCGGCGAAGGGATCAACCGCCGGAGACGACGAAGTTGACGAGCTTGCCGGGAACGACGATAGCCTTGCGGATCGTCTTGCCTTCGAGGAGGGAGGCGATCCGAGCGTCAGCGCGGGCGAGGGATTCGAGGGCGTCCTTGTCGGCCTGGACGGGGACGACGAGGCGGGCCTTGATCTTGCCGTTGATCTGGACGGGGATCTCAACCTCGTTGTCGACGAGCAAGGCGGGGTCGAAGGTGGGCCAGGGCTCGTAGGAGAGCGTCTGGTCGTGGCCGAGGATCTGCCAGAGTTCCTCGCCGAGATGAGGGGCCATCGGAGCGAGCAAAAGGGTGAACGTCTCCATCGCGGCCTTCGGGCGAACGTCGCGGCTGGTGAAGACGTTGACAAACTCCATGAGCTTGCTGATGGCGGTGTTGAAGCGCATGGCTTCGAGGTCGTCGGTCACGCCGGAAACGGTGCGGGCGACGACTTTCGCAGCCTCGGGGTCGAGCGGCACGTCCTGGACCTGAGAGGCGAGCTGGATGTCGTCGGATTTGTCATCGACGATCATCCGCCAGGCGCGGCCGAGGAAGCGGTAAACGCCCTCGACCCCCTTCATGCTCCAGGGCTTGGTGGCTTCAAGCGGACCCATGAACATTTCATAGAGTCGGAGGCTGTCGGCGCCGTAGTCGGCGATGACCTCGTCGGGGTTGATGACGTTGCCGCGGCTCTTAGACATCTTGTGGGCGCGGGCATCGACGCGGATGGAATCGTCATCGGCGAGAACGAAGCTGTCTCCCTTTTTGGTGACGCGGTCCTCTGGCAGCTTGATGGGAACGACGGGGCGAAGGGTGTCGCCGTCCTGGGCAACGTGGCCGCCGTCGATCTCGGAAACGACCGACGTCGAGAACGTCCGGCCGGATTCGTCCTGAAAGGCGGTGTACTCGGTCTCGCCGAGGATCATTCCCTGGTTGACGAGGCGCTGAAACGGCTCGGCGGTGGAAACGAGGCCGCGATCGAACAGGACCTTGTGCCAGAAGCGGGAGTAGAGCAGGTGCAGGACCGCGTGCTCGGCGCCGCCGACGTAGAGATCGACAGGCATCCAGTAGCGCTCTTTCTCGGGGTCCCAGGGGCGATCGGAATTCTTCGGGTCGATGTAGCGGAGGTAGTACCAGCACGACCCGGCCCACTGGGGCATGGTGTTGGTTTCGCGGAGATAGGCGTCGGAATAGTTCACCCAGTCGGTTGCCTTAGCGAGGGGGGGCTCGGGCTTGCCGCTGGTGGACGGCTTGAAGTCGTCCATCTCAGGGAGGCGGACGGGGAGATCGGCCTCGGGGACGGGGCGGGGGCGCTCGTCGCGGTCGAGGAGGATGGGGAACGGTTCTCCCCAGTAGCGCTGTCGGCTGAAGAGCCAGTCGCGGAGCTTGTAGTTGATGGTTTTACGACCGAGGCCGACCGATTCGAGCCAGCGGGTTATGGTGGCCTTGGCGGTCTCGGTCCCCTTGCCGTCGAGGGTGATCTCGGGATTCCTGGAGTTAACGGCCTCTCCATTCCCGGAATAAGCCTGGTCAAATCTGCAGAAGGCCCCAGGATCACTCAAATAAGACGTTTTTATGTCTGCAATGAGATTTGTAGAGCCTTTAGGGGCGTTCTGGTAGAGCCATTCGTCGGGCGGCATGACTACCGGACTAATTGGCAAGTTGAAGACTTTAGCGAATTCCATATCGCGTTCGTCGTGGGCCGGAACGGCCATGATGGCGCCGGTGCCGTAGCCCATCAAGACATAATCCGCAATCCAGACGGGCACGGGCTCGCCGTTGGCGGGGTTGACGGCGAAGCCGCCGGTGAAGACGCCGGTCTTGGTCTTGGCCAGGTCGGTGCGGTCGAGGTCGCTCTTGGCGGCGGCCTGCTGACGGTACTGGGCGACGGCGTCGGCTTGCTGGGGGGTGGTGAGGCGATCGACGAGCGGGTGCTCGGGGGCGAGGACCATGTAGGTCGCGCCGAAGAGGGTGTCGGGGCGGGTCGTATAGACGCGGATCACGTCGTCGGGGGCGGATTCGGGCCATCCCGAGGACAGTCGGGCCTGCCGCCAGTTGTCGAAGTCGCCGCCGCGCTTGATCTTGAAGTCGACCTCGGCCCCCTCGGAACGGCCGACCCAGTTGCGCTGCATGTCCTTGATGGCGCGGGGCCAATCGACGATGTCGAGATCCTCGATGAGTCGGTCGCCATAGGCGGTAATGCGAAGCATCCACTGCTTCAGCGGCATGCGGACGACGGGGTGATTGCCGCGCTCGGACTTGCCGTCGATGACCTCTTCATTGGCAAGCACGGTGCCAAGGGCGGGGCACCAGTTGACGGGAACCTCGGCGCGGTAGGCGAGGCGTTTGGAATCGCGGTAGGCATCAGGGTCGGCGCAACCGTCGGGGAGGGGAAGCTCGGCGATGGGGCGTCCCTTGCCGACGCGGGAGCGGCCTTCGGGGTCGGTCCAGGAGAAGTCGGGGTCGTACCAGGTGTCGTAAAGCTGGAGGAAGATCCACTGGGTCCACTTGTAGTAGTCGGGGTCGGTGGTATCGACCTCTCGGGACCAGTCGTAGGAGAAGCCGAGAGCCTTGATCTGGCGTCGGAAGGTGTCGATATTTTTCTGGGTGGTAATGCGGGGGTGGGTGCCGGTCTGGATGGCGTACTGCTCGGCGGGCAGGCCGAAGGCGTCCCAGCCCATGGGGTGCAGGACGTTGAAGCCTCGCATGCGCTTGAAGCGGCAGAGGATGTCGGTGGCGGTGTACCCCTCGGGATGGCCGACGTGCAAGCCGGCGCCGGAGGGGTAGGGGAACATGTCGAGGATGTAGAGCTTCGGCTGATCGGGGACGAGGTCGGCGACGCGGAACGTTTCGTGCGCGTCCCAGAAGGCTTGCCACTTCGTCTCAATGCGCTGGGGGTGGTAGGCCGGCATCGACCGCGGTCTCCTGAGCGATCTGATCGGAAAAAAAGTTCGGCCGGGGTCGCGTTCCGCGGGATGCGCGGGTCGGGCCGATTGTTCGGGCGGGGGGTCGTGATCGAATCCAATAGCATACCGCCCGGAGGGGTTTGAAACCAGCGCGGCGGGGCGAGATCGATCGGGCTGGAGGGGATGTGTCGATTGTACCGGGCAGAGCGTGGAAGGATTTGCAAGAGTTACACGGGGCGTCGGTCGAGTCTGGCGGGGGACTTGAGGGTTTTTCGAGAAATCTCGGGGGGTCGATCGGCCCGTCGTCCCGACGGCGTGTAGACTTGAGACGAATTCGAGGAGCGTGCCCCGCCGGCTTCTGGCCGATTGGCTTCGCTCGGCACCGCCCTTGCTTCAGCACCTTTTGCACTTCACACCGCGGTACAAATCGAAATTCTTGATTGGAGGTCACGATCATGGACGCGCGATGGCAGAGGCTCCGAACGAGTCGCCTGACCCGTCTGATGGTGTTCGGTCTGGCGGTTGGAATGGTCACGATGGTCGGCTGCCGACATCGCCGATCAAGCTATCGGCCCACGTTTCTCAATTCCGAGCCCGTGCTGGTCGAACCGGCCCCGTCGTCGGCCACAGTGATTCCCACCGACCCGACGCCCTATGAGTATGAATTCGACGCGGCTCCGCCGTCGTCGGTCCCCCCGGCGTACGAAGATACGTACGGGCCGTATGTTTCTCCCCCGGCCGGTCCCGGCCCGGCAAACGAACCGGAACTGAACCTCAGCCCGCTGGAGGAGGATCAGGCCCCGTTGCCACAACCGAGCAAGGGGTCAACCATCCCGTCGGAGGTGGGGGAACCGCCGCAGGTCTTGCCGCCGCAGACCCGGAATGAGTCGGGTCGGACCGCGACGCGTGTGAGCGCGCGGTCCGAGTTGCGATCGAAGGTGCAGGCGATGGCCGATGATCCGCTCGACCTGGTGCAACCGGCTCGGGCCGATCGGCCGTGGCGATATATCGTGGTGCATCACAGCGCCTCGGCCTCTGGAGGCTACGCTCAGATCGACAGGGAGCACCGGGAGCGGGCCGGACTCGACGGGTGCAGTTATCATTTCATCATCGGCAATGGCACCGAGAGCCAGGACGGGATGATTGAGGTTACCCGGCGCTGGTCGGATCAGAAGCCGGGCGCGCATTGCCGAGATGCCAAGCACCCAAGCGTCAACGAGTACGGCATCGGCATCTGCCTGGTCGGCGACCTTGAAGCGACCGGACCAACCCCGAAGCAGATCGAGGCCGCCCGGACGCTCGTTGCCTATCTGCAAGAACGCTACGCGATTCCCGGCGATCGCGTGGGGAGCCACGGGATGTTCTCGGCGACGCCGACGGTCTGTCCTGGTGCCCATTTCCCGGACGAAGCGATTTTCGGCCGACCGAGCCTCGCGGCGGCGCGTTGATGGTTGCGATGCCGGAGGTGTTGCAACGCGAGTTGATCGCAGTCTGATGATGTGAGCGTATGAGTAGGTCGGTCTGGTTGGTCGATTGGCTGAGTGGGGTCTCGGAGGACGCCCGGCTCCGGGGAGGAGGCCGGACGCCCGAGATGGATGTGAGCGTTGTGAGTGGCCGTCAAGGAGGACGGCCGAGATCGCCCGACGGCCGATCAGGCGACCGGGGACGTTCGGCGACGTCTCCAGCCGACGGCGAGGGCCCCGGCGAGACCGATGCCAAGCATGACGATGGTGCTCGGCTCGGGGACGGTCGCCATGTGATAGAAGAACTCGCCCGAACCGCCGATCGGAGTCCCGCCGGTGGACAGGTCGACCAGCCTGAAGGAGGCCGAGAGATCCTGCAGGCCACCGATCCCGAGATCGGTGAAGAAGTTGAGATGCGCGAGGAACGAGTCCCCGGGCCCGAGTTCGAGGATGTCTCCCACGCTCGACGCGACCTGGTTCCCAATGGAAGCGTTCAGACCCGAGGAGAGGGAGAGCACCTCGAGCGCTAGAAGGGAGCCCTCGAGCGAGAGTCGACGGTCCTCGATGGGGTGTTCGGGGCCGCTCACCCAGCGGTAATTGCTGCTGGTGAGGAGGATGTCTTCCGGTGAGCCGGGATCGAACCCGCTCAGGTTGCGGATGGAGCCGATGCGGAGGTCGCTGTACTCGGCCGCCGGCGATCCGTCGTCGTAACGCTTGCTGACGAATCGGCCCTCCATGTCGCCGGTCCCCGCGAAGAGGGTCAGTCTCCCGCGGTTCGCCTCGGGGAGTAGGTTCGGCCCCCCGCCGAATCGGCCGATGCTGTGGAAATGGTCGCCGTGATTGTACAGCAGGGTGAGCCGGCCGAAGTTCGGGTTCGGATTCGCGCCGCTCGTCGGGTTGGCGTCGCGGGCGACGTAGTAGCCGATCTGCTCGGCCCGGGCCTCGACGGCCAGGAGGAAGAGAGAGACGAGGCTCGCCGCAATAAAGTGTCGAGCATTCACAATTTCATTCCTTCATATAGAAAGGTGGCATGGAGTGTCCGGTCCCTCGGCGACGTGTCGAGGTGGGCCGGATGCCGGGTCGAATTCGCCACGCCCGGCGCGGACGGCGATCGGCCCCGCAGTTCCCGGAGACGGGGCGAGGTCGATCGAGGCCGTCGGGTCGGGGTCGTATCGACCCCGAGGCGGGCCAGGACGGGGGGTCGCTGGTCCGTTGACGTCGGAGTTCGCCCGGTCAGCCCGTCCCCGAACGGGGGAGGGGCCGGGGCGTGCCGATCAGATCTCGGGCGGCGCTCGATGAGGCAGCCCGGGGCGTGAAGCGGCCCGGGCCCGGGATAGCGATGCACGCCCCTTCGGGGGACGGATCGCGAACGCGAGGAAACCCGGGCGAGATGGGCCGATCAGGCGCGAGGAGGGGAGCGCGGGAGACGGGAGCGCGCCGGCACCTCGGGGGGCGGGGGGTCGAAGGAGAAGTGGACCCGGTCGGTCTGAGGGGCGACAGCCTCGAAGCGGAGTCGCTCGGGGGAAGAGATCCCCTGGTCGAGGAGGGAGCAGACCGGGCAGGCGTCCGACTCCCCAAGGCGATTCCCCGGCTCGGAATCGTGGTGGGCATCGTGTTCGCACGGGGTGATCCCATGCAAACCCGGCCCGGCCAGGACCAACGCCCCGGCGAGCCAGATTGAGCAACCCATCAGAATTCGTGAGAGCCTGGAAACCACTCGAACGATTCCGGAGGTGACGCGAGCGAGCGTTCGATGCGCCGGAAACGGGGCGATCCCGATCGGGCCGCCCGCTCTCGGCTGACTCATTACACGGCCCAGGAGGGGCGTCGTCAAGGGGCTGAACCGAATTATCGCTATCTCACCCACACACAACGGATTACTCGCGTGTCCGATCGAAGATCTGTCGCGGGGGCGGGATCGCGGCCCCGCGGCCTGAGCCCCCCCGAGCGGGGGTGGGGGGTCAGCGGCGGAGTGCGGGAGTGTCGGTACTGGGCAAGGACTGCCGCAGCGAGGCGATAGAGTCGACCATCAGGTCCTGGAGTTCTTCCGGCGAGAGCCTGGCGGCCCGGGAACCGAGCGAGACGGCCAGCGCGTCTTCGATCGCGCCGAGTACCGGGTCGGGGACCCTGAAGGCCGTGCCAAGGGCCGATCGAATCGTGGGAGCAAGCAGCGCGGCACCCACCGCGGCCGTGGCACTGAGCAGCGGGAGATTCGGGTCGGGAACCCGATCTTGCTCGGAAACCTGGCGGCCCACCCAGTAGCCGGCAAGGGCTCGGGGAATCAAGAGCGGCAAACTGCTTCGGCTGGGAACCAGGGGGAGCTTATCGACGACCATCTCCCCCAGTGAAGCGAGGGCCATCAGCTCTCGGTTGCGGGAGCGTCGAGAGGCGGAGACCAGGGCCGGGCCGAGCGCGGCTCGAAGTCCGGTCACTCCTCCCAGAATGAGGGCTCGATGGAGGGTGGAACGGCGAACAGGACGCATGAAATCACTCCGATTGCAAAAAAAAATGGGACCGGATCGGGTCTGGAAGGCTGGCCCTTATGGGGCGGTCGGCTGGGAGTCGATGGGTTCGTTGCTGACGGGGTCGGGCGGCTCGTCCGGCTCAACGAGATGATCCGGAGCGCCGGGGCCGGCCGCACCGTACGAACCGGATGGAAACGATGGGCGCGCCGGGCGAGACGGATCGACCGCCGACGCAGAGGGAATCCGGTCTTCGGTTCCGAGGGCGACTGCGGCCTTACGCAGTTCATCGGCCTCCACGCGACCGTTGTTGTCGGCATCGAGGACGATCACCATTTGATGGAAGGCGGCGGGCCCCATCATGATCGGGAACTCGTTGGGTTGGTGCGAAAGCTGGGGTTGGTCGGGGACGGTCGATTGAATCAAGGTTGCTCCCGCGCCCATGCCAATCACGATCATCACCAGCATGACACCGGTGAGACGGGCCATTGCATCCTTCCCGGATCGGCAGAGCCAGCGCCCCAGGGCGGCGCCGACGGTGGCGAGTATCAGGCTCAACAGAATCGCACCGAACAGTTCCTCGATGGAACGGTCAAGAACGACGCGGAGCAGGGCATCAAGCCATGAGTTCATGATGGCGAGTAGCTCAAGGAGGACATCGTGGTGATTTCAACAACCAGGCTTCATTGTAAAGCGCTCGATCCTGCGTGTCCCTCGATCGGGTGAATGTTTTCGGGATCGGAGTGCTTTGGGAAGGGAGGGCCGGTCGAGCTTCATTCGAGATGCCAATGTGTCGGTCCTCTGAAATCAGTTGGGTTTGATCTGAGAGGCTCGGCATGAAGCGAGTTGGGCTCACGGATTCGTCGCGGTTCACGCTGAGTTCGGACGCCTTGACCCGGCCTGCAGCGACATTTCCCCTCGGTCCATCCAGCTAAGCGGGGAGAGGGAGGGAGGAGGGGTCGGGGTTCGGATCGCCAAGCGCGGGGGTTTTGCAAGCCTCCCCCTCAGTCGGCCTGCGGCCACCCTCTCCCCCGCGAGCAAACGGGGGCGAGGGTTGAGGTCTGGGAGTCGTGCCGAGAACGCAAAGGCCGCTCTAGTCGGCCTGATGTTCGGTCTGGCGGCGGAGCAATCCCATGCCCATGCCTCCGATGAGAAAGGCGAGGCCGGTGAGAAGGATTCCGGTGGCGAGATAGGTCCAGCCGGACTGATCGGGGGGATTCCGGTTCAGGAAGATGAGCCAGAGTCCGCTCCAGATGCTCAGGAGCGAGCCGACGGTCACGCCGAGCAGGGCCGTGCCGGCCCAGGAGACCTCAGGATCGCTGATATCGGTGCGCATTGGTTGAACCTCGATGGAAAGACGATCAGAGACCGTGGAGATGCGGAACCGACTCCCCCATGAGCGAGGGAGGGGGTTGAGAATGTCCGAATGGGTTTGCCTCGATCGCGGCAGAGAAGGGGCCGCGTCGGACGAATGAGACGGGTGTTCGAGCGGTTGATGTTTGCTCGGATCGCCTCTGCCGGAGATGGGTCAGGCACCTCGCGGACTCGGAGCCCGTCCTCATTTCCTGACACGAGACACTCAGGCGAAGGTGCTTGAGAGTCAGTGTCGGGCAGGAGCGTTGTCGTCGCAGTCGGGCGTGGCGACGGCGACGCGATCGGCGTGGTCGCCCTCGTGGGAGAAGGGTTCACGAGCGGCTCGGCCGATGAACCCGGCGGAGAACCCGATCAGGCTGAGGTCGAGCCCGGAGAGCAGGATGCCGGTGGCGAGAAACAGAATGGCCTCGCCTTCGGGGGGGTTGCGGTAGAGATAGACCAGCCAGACCCCTCCCCAGATGGCGAGAATGACGCCGACTCCCAACAACCAGACGGCGATGGAAGCGATCTTGTGTCCCAGGTCATTGGTCGCCCGCTTGATGCGCATGGCACCATCCTTTTCCAAAGAGGAACAAGACGGGCAACCCAGGCCCGTCGGTTCAATGAAAAAGGGGTAGGGCAACTTGCGTGCCGATCAAGGGCACTCGGCGGTTAGTCGGTGGCGATGGTCCCGCCCACGATGTCGTGAACGTGGAGATTGATGCGAGAGATGACCTGTTCGATGTCCTTCTCCGCAACCCCCATGTCGCGGAGGGTTTCGAGCAGGTGCTGGGTGAAGCGGTTGAAGTGATGGACGGTAATGCCCAGGCCGGAGTGAACATGAGCGAGCGAAAGGCCGGTGTATTGCTGAGGCCCATCAAGCGCGGCACCGAGGAATTCGTGCTGCATGCTCCGGAGCTTGTCCATCGAGGTCTTGCGGAAGAACGGGCTCAGGTCCGGGTCTCGGGTTACGCGACCGTAGAAGTCGTCGATCACTCGGCTCAGGGTCTCCGCGCCGCCGATCCGCTCATACAGGGTTGGCTCATCGCCCATCGGGGCCATCTCCGGTCGAGGTCGCTGGCAAAGGCCGGGGGAGGGTTTGGTGTCAATCGAGGTTCTTCCGGCCTCTTGATCCAATGAGTGTAGCGCACCGGGGCCAATTCCGCAAACCAATCGGAGCGGGAATCAACGGGTGTAGGCAACGTGGTGATCGGCGCTTGTTTTGAGTGGGTTGTTCGCGCTTGAGGCTGGGGGAGGGGGAAGGGGACTGCCCCCTTCTGGACGTCGTGAGGGTGGGGGTTCGGATCGTCTCGGCGTGGAGCGCGTCGTAGTGGCCCCCTCAGCCGGCCTGCAGCCACTCTCTCTCTCGCATCGCGGGGACGAGGGGGGGAAGCCGGGTCAGGTTCTCGATCCGGAGGCCCTTTGCGTTGCAGAGGGCAAGGAATTTCCGGCCGGATTGTCGAGGAATCGGAATCAAGGTTGCGGGGAACGGTCAGGGGGGGATCGATCGTGACGCCCACGAGGCCGCGCCTCTCCCAGCGTGTCGAGAGGGGCCAATCGGTTCCCAAGCACCGGTTGAGATGAAAGGAGCCACACTGATGGGACTGTTTTCAACCAAGGAATTGAACTCGATGGAAGACCTGCTGTGCGATCAGCTCGGTGATCTGTACGACGCTGAGCAACGCCTGACCAAGGCGCTTCCGAAGATGGCCGGCGCGGCGACCGATCCGCAGCTCAAGGCGGGATTCGAGCATCATTTGAAGGAAACCAAGGGGCAGGTCCGGCGTCTGGAAGAGGCGTTCAAACTGCTCGGCAAGGACCCGAAGGCCGTCACCTGCGACGCGATCAAAGGGTTGATCTCGGAGGGGGACGAGGTGATCAAGGCATCGGGCGACCCGGAGATCAAGGATGCGGCCCTGATCGCGGCGGCGCAGCGCGTCGAGCATTACGAGATCGCCGGCTACGGCTGTGCCCGCAACTTTGCCCTTCGCAACGGCAGCAACTCGGTGGCAACGCTGCTCCAGGAAACGCTGGACGAGGAGAAAGCGACCGATCAGAAGCTGACCGACATGGCCGAATCGTCGATCAATGTCAAGGCCGCCCATTGATGCGCTCGACCCGGCGTCCGGCGTGCGAACGGCCGAGGAATCGGCCTTCGCGCCGGAGCGGGTCCGGGGCATGATCACCGGATGGAAGGATCGCCCGGCCCCTGTTCGTGATCGCGGGCGGCCTGCGTCCCTCCTCGATCCGGCCCATCGAGACTGACTCTCCAAGGCCAACGGAGCACGCACCATGGACGGTGACCACCCCTCGCAGGGCAAGGGTGACGATCGCCTGAAGATCGTTGCGTTTGAACGGTATGGGCCGGTTGAGCTGGCGCTGTTCCCGGCGCCTCCGCGACGGCGATGGATGGACGAATCGGCCGGCCGGTTTGCCTATCGATGCCTGCCGCTGGTGATGGCGAACCAGGCGGGCTGGCTGGTGCGCAATCCGATCACGTTCAGCCTGATGTGGAACGGAGGCCCGGCGGCGACCGACATCCAGATCCTCGTTCCGCACGGGCAGCACGGCTTCTCGGCGGCGTTTGGCCCCGAGTCGGTCGTCGAGAGCCACTTTGGCGAGGGGGTGATCACGTTCCAGCTGCCGTACCTCTTTCGGACGAGCGCCGGGTACAACCTCTGGGTTAAAGGGCCGGCGAACATCGTGAAGGACGGCATCCAGGCGCTCGAAGGACTGGTCGAGACAGACTGGACCCCGGCCCCCTTCACCATGAACTGGAAGCTGACACGCCCTTATGAGACGGTGACCTTTTACGAAGGGGAGCCGATCTGCCAGCTCGTGCCGTATCCGAGGGGCCTGATCGAACGGTTCGAGCCCGAGGTCCGCGATCTGGCCGAAGAGCCCGAGCTGGCCTCAAGCTACTTCGACTGGCACGCGAAACGGGGAGAATTTCTGGTCGATCGCGGGGTGCCGGGCAGCGAGGCCAACCGCAAGGACTGGCAAAAAGATTACTACCGCGGTCAGTTTCCGGCCGGGGATCGGGCCGAGGAGCATCAAACCGCGCTGGGTACCGCAGCGTTCATTCGGCACGAGGGGAGCGCGGGAGGGTCGATCGCCAAGGGGCCTCACCCGAGGCCCTCCTCCACTGCCATCCCCCAAGGAGGATGCCCGATGAGTCGCGGGGTGTCGCCGAAACCGACCACCGACCCGTCCTCAACCGAGGAGCGGGGATGAGTCCAGCAGGACATCCCGAGCGTCCTGGGGGTCGAGCCCGAGGAATTCCAGGATCTGCCGGATGACGGTTTCGCGCTCGACATCGACGGCCAGGAGGTGGTCGGAGCGATCGAGCCAGACGAGCGAACGATCGGCCTCGGGTGTCCCGAGGTGATGATCGAGCCACTGCGCGCCGATCGGATCGACGATCGCATCGCGGCGCGACTGGACGATGAGCGTCGGCGCGGTGATGCGGTGGGCCTCGTTGCGGACGAGGCGGATGAGAGCGACGGCGCTTCGAGCGGCGGCGAGATTGAAGGTCTGGAAGGCGAGGAGCCGCTCGATCTCCTTGCGGCGGACGGGATCGGAGACGGCCGACTGGCGGCGCGGCACCCTTCGGATGATTCGACCGAGTGTGCCGAGGTATACCTCGGGCCGGAAGCCGTAGTACCAGCGATGACGGATCGCCAGAAAGGGGGCCATCAGGGCGAGGCGATCGACCGGAGCCGAGGCGGCCAGATGCAGGGCGAGGGTGCCGCCGGTCGAGAAACCGATGACGGCCACCGAGCCGTGGCATTCCTGGAGCCGGTCAAAGCTCGACTGGACCACCGCAAACCACTCGGGCCAGGAAGACCGGGGCATGTGCGGGCCGGGCCCTTCGTGGCCGGGGTAGACGGGGGCCTCGAACGGCATCCCGACCGCGGAGAGGGCCTGAAGCAACGGCTCGAACTCGTGACGACCACCCCCGAGCCCGTGCAGGACGAGGCACGCGCCGGGGGGACCAGAAGGACGGGAGGTTTCGGGAGTCATGATGACTCTGATGATACCAAAAGGCCCGGATCAGGCGGCGCGGCCTTCTTGCGATCGCCAGCGATCGAGGAATCGCCGGTAGTCTTCGGGGGTGTCGATGCCGGCCGTGGCGGCAGGAACGACCCCGACGGCGATCGATTCGCCGAGTTCGAGGACCCGGAGCTGCTCAAGCCGCTCGGCCTGTTCGAGCGAGGACGGGGGAAGCTGCGAGAGCCTCAGGAGGAACTCGCGGCGGTAGGCGTAAAGGCCGAGGTGGAGGTAGGCCAGGGGAGTGACGCTCGGGTCGGGCTCGCCGTCTCGGTGGCAAGGGATCGGGCGTCGAGAGAAATAGAGCGCGCGGCCGTCGGCGGCGAGGACAACCTTGACGCAGGCGGGGTCGAGGTAGGTGTCTCGGTCTCGGATCGGCGTGCAAAGGGTGGCCATCGGCAGATGAGGGGCCTGGTCGAGCAGATCGACGACGCGGTCGAGGGCTTCGGGCTCGATCTCGGGCTCATCCCCTTGCAGATTGACGATGATCCGGGCGTGGGGGAGCTGGGCGGCGACCTCGGCCACGCGATCGGTGCCGCTGGGGTGGTCGTCTCGCGTGAGGACGGCCTCGCCGCCGAAGCGCTGGACGGTATCGAGAATGCGGACGTCATCGGTGGCGACGATCACGCGGTCGATGCGTCGGGCTCGGGAGGCGGCCTCAACGACATGCTGAATCAAGGGGCGGCCGGTCTCGGCCAGCAAGGGCTTGCCGGGCAACCGGCTCGACGCGAAGCGAGCGGGGACGATTGCCACCACCGATCCAGACCCAGAACCGGAGATGGTCGTCACGCGATCCGGTCGGGAACCATCGCGAGCCATCGCGTCACCTCGCCTTTCCGTGGCGGACGGACAGAACCGAACCGATTGATCGATCAATCGATCGCACGGATCGGGGATCCTCCCCGATGAGCGGGGAGCGTATCGCGGAGGGGCCGGACACGTCAAGGTCGGCTTGAGTGACCGCGGCCCTTTCCTGCGGAGCCGAATTCGGGAAGGCGTTGACCAGAGGGAAACCGCTTGAAGAGTCGAGCAATCGGAGGGGGAGTCCGGCGTTTCGGCAGCGCAAAACGGAGGAGAGCCAGCGGGGCGAGGAGGGACTCTTGAGCCAATCGTACGACGATGGACATCTCAGGGAAGACAAAAACCACAAAATGTGAGCATCCGGAACGACGAACGATCCGACGAGCGAAGGGGGACGGATTCTTCCGGATGAATCACCCACCAACCTGTTTACAATCCGGGGTTGGCCAATCTTTCAATCAGGTGCAAGACGATACCTAAGCCTGGAGACGGAGAGGCGGACCGAGGGGCGACGGTCGGCTGAAAGAGACTCAGAAAACGCGGGTCGGATTTCGGGGGCGAAGCGGGTTGAGGGGCGGCAACCGGCGTGCGGGGTGTGCGGGCTAAGGCGGTCGGATCAGTCGGGACGAGGGGCGTCGTCCCTTTTTGGTTTTGGGAATGAAGGCTGACGACGACGACGGCCGATCGGTAGGAGCAGCGAGGGATCGTCGGAGCTTTTGAACCCGAGGCGAATGGCCTGGTTCATGCTCATGACGACACGTCTTTCCGATCGTGGAATCACGACCGGCAAGGCCGGGCAAGGCTCAGGACGGGCCGGGCTTCCCCACGATTGGATCGGTCGATCCGGTCGTGCCGCAGGATGCGAGACTTCGCCATCGACCGCCGTGTGCAAGACCCAAGCGTTCCCTTCGAGAGGGTCACGGCGCACGGCATCGCTTCTTCTGAGTCTCGCCGATCAGACCGGAATGGACGGAAACGCCCCAGCAACAGGCGTTGACCTTCGCAATCGCTCACGCTTCGCCCCGCGTGAGGGATGGTGAATGGGAGTTTCCGTCCTGATCTGCCTGGTCGGTCCGTCGCGGCCGTCCGAGAGTTTCGATTCATGACTGGCAACCGCTCCCGCCGGAACCTTCGCCCTGGTGTCGAGGCCGTTGAGGCTCGATGCCTGCTCAGCGTGGCGAACCCGATCAACGGCCTCGAACCGATTCCCGCGAAAACCAACGCGGCACCGGACACCTCTTCGGCCAAACTGACCTCGAACGATGTGCTGATCGGGGCCTCGGCCACCCGAGCCCTGTACGGAGTGACCGGCGCGGGGTTGACCGCGGCCGTCATTGATACGGGGGTCAACTACGACCACTCGGCCTTCGGTGGCGGGTTTGGGTCGGGCAAGGTGGTGGTGGCGGGACATGATTTCGGGGCCGGCGATACCGACCCGAGAGAAACCAACGGCTCGCACGGGACGGCTGTGGCCGGGATCATCGCGTCGCGCGATCCGTCGGCCCCCGGTGTGGCTCCTGAAGCGGACATCGCCGCCCTTCGCGTCTTCGGCGACGACGGACGGGGGAGCTTCGACGGCATCGCCGATTCGCTTCAATGGGTGATCGATCATCACAAGGAACACAACATCACGGTTGTGAACCTGTCGATCTCCGACGGAAAAAATTACCTGTCGGCGCCGACCCTGTTTGCCAGCCCGGTTGTTCGGCGGATCATGAATCTGATCGACCAGCTTGAGGAGCTGCGGATTCCGGTCGTCACGGCGGCGGGGAACAGCTTCTCGGGGCAGCAAGGGATGGGGTTCACGGCGATCGTTGAGAATACGATCAGCGTGACCGGCAGCGACGGAGCCAACGGCCTCGCGTCCGACGCCCAGCGGCTCGGCCGAGAGGCGGGCGGGAAATTTGCCACCGACCTGGCCGCGCCGGGACGGGATGTGATGGGTCCGTGGAACAGCGGCTTCGCCCCGCTGGATGGAACGAGCTTCGCGGCCCCGCTGGTCACCGGTTCGGTTCTCCTGTTGCAGGAGCTGCACCTGAAGCGGTTCGGCACCTTGCCGACCGTTGATCAAATCGAAGGATGGCTCCGAGACTCGGCCAAGACGATGCGAGACCCGGCCACCGGGTTCACGATCGGCCGGCTCGACATCACCGCCGCCGCCGCGATGGTTCCCTCGCCGAACGTTTCGAAACCAGGGCAGGGGGGAACCGCACGGCCGCCAGTTCAGAACGACCCGCCACCGGCACCGAAGCCCGCGACCCCGGGGGGATCGACCAACCGCCCTTCCACGCCGGTGGCGGAGCCGCCGGCCCAGTCAGGAGGTTCCGACACCCCGAGCAACGAGGCTCCGTCGGCCAAGCCGCCGACGCAATCGCCCAGCAACAACGGATCGCCCAGCAACGGCTCAGAATCGCCCTCGGGCAACGAGGGATCGCCCAAGCCCAGGCCGGTGACGCCCGTTCCTCCTTCCCAGGTGCCGGTCGATTCAACACCGGCTCCGGCCCCGACTCCGACCCCGGCGCCGCTGACGCCGCCACCGTCGTCGCCCGTCACCCCACCGGCCTCCTCGCCCTCCTTGCCCGTCGCTCCCAACGCGCCGGCTGATCGTCCCGAGACTCCGACTCCGGCTCCGGCCGTGCCCTCGGTGGTGACGGATGAGGCGATCGAGGACCTGCTGGGATCGGGTTCGGACGCCGACGACGACAATCCGTTCTCGGGGGGGATCGAGCCGAATCGACCGGTCGTGGATCGAGGGGTGACAAGCGAGGCCGCACAGCGGTTTGCGGCGCTGTTCGCCTCGGGCTCGGCCACGCTGGGCGTGCGGGCCTGGAACGTAACGCGACCGGAGGTGCCCCCGGTGTGGAGCCGGGCCCAGATCCTGCGATCGCAACGGGCCTCGACCCGGGCCAGCGTTCGAGCGAATCGGATGGAAGCCCTCCGACCGGTTACCCTTCCCGAGGCTCGGAGCCGTCCGCTGACGATTCGATCGGCGTCGGTTTGAGTCGGCGGTCCGCGCCGGTTAGAATCCGAACCCATGACCACACGGGGCCTTCCCCGACCCGAGCGGTCGGGGAAGGCCCTTTGTGTTTTTGCTTGCGGCGTCGAGGCGATCGCGATCGCTGTTGCCCGGGGCAGCACCGCCGCGACCGATCCGTCTCAGGTCACAAGGCATCTCCAAATGGACACCCTTTGAGAACGAGGATCAAACCGTGGAACATCGCACCGCATTGATTACCGGAGCCGGGAGCGGCATGGGGCAGGCGATTGCCGAGGACCTGGCGCGGGCCGGGCTTCGGGTCGCGCTCGTCGGCCGAGACCGAGCCAAGCTGGAGGCCGTGCAGAAAGGACTCGGCGAGGCGGGCTCGGCCTGCCGGATCGAACCGTGCGACGTGGCCGATCGGTCGTCGGTGGCCGGAATGGTTGAGCGGGTGCTCGACGACTTCGGCGGCATCGACATCCTGGTCTGCAATGCCGGGATCAACATTCCGAACCGATCACTCGAAGTGCTCGACCCGGAAGACTGGGATCGCCTGATCGCCACGAATCTGACCGGGGCCTACAACCTGGTTCACTTCGTGTTACCGTCGATGCGACGTCATCGACGCGGATTGATTATTCAGATCTGTTCGATCTCCGGAATTCGCGCGAGTGTGCTGGGCGGCACGGCGTACTCGGCCTCGAAGTTCGGGCAGAACGCGCTGGCCTGGTGCATCGCTCAGGAGGAGGGGAAGCACGGTATCCGATCGACGGCGATCCACCCCGGAGAGGTCGAGACGCCGATTCTCGATCGCCGGCCGGTGCCGGTGGGGGCGGAGCGTCGGGCCCAGATCCTTCAGCCGGATGACGTGGCCCGCGCGGTCCGATTCCTGGCGGAGCTGCATCCGAGAGCGCATGTGCCGGAGCTGATCATCAAGCCGACGGTGGATCAGTTCGCCTGAGGAATGGGCGCCACGCTGGTCGCATCAGGAATTGCGAACGTCGATGACCGAAGTACTCGCCATGCCCACGGCTTCGTGGGCATGGCGCTCGTCTCATCGCGACAAGAGGATCAGCCCTGCATCTGCCCGGCTTCGATACCGCCGGCGGCGAACTGATTGAACTCGACGTACTGGAGGTGGCGGTAGAGCTTGCTGGTCGCCTGGAGTTCCTTGGCAGTGCCAAGGGCTTCGATCCGGCCGTTGTGAAGGACGACCACGCGATCGCAGGCCCGGAGGGTCGAGAGGCGATGGGCGAGGAAGACGACGGTACGGCCGCGGCAGAGGCGGGCGATCGCGTCGTCGATGAGAGGTTTGATCGAGTCTTCGATCGGGAAAGTGGGTTCCTCGATGATGAGGATCGAGGGGTCGAACAGCCAGGCGCGGGCCAGGGCGATCCGGTATTGCTCGTCGATCCGGAGGTAGTGGCCCATCGGGCCGACGAAGGTGTCGTAGCCTTCGGGAAGGTCCTGGATGATGTGGTGGGCGTGGCTCTGCTTGGCGGCCTCGATCAGGCGAGGGAGGTCGTAGCTGGGGTCTCCCAGGCCAATGTTGAAGGCAATCGTATCGCTGAAGATCAGGTCGGACTGGAAGACGGTGGCGACCTGAGCCCGGAGGGATTCGAGCGTGACCTCGCGGAGGTCGATCCCATCCATTCGGACCCGGCCCGTGCGGGGGTCGAGCAGACGAGGGAGCAGGCAAACGAGGGCCTGCTTGCTGTCCTCGTCACGTCCCATGATGGCGGTCTTGGAACCGGCGGGCAGTTCGAGCGAGACGCCTTCGAGCAGGCGCCGGCCGGTCGGGCCTTCGACGGTGACATTCTCCAGGACGATTCGTTCTCGCACCGGCGAGAGGAACTTCGCGTTGGGAATCTGGAGAATCTCAGGACGGCGATCGAGGAACGAGACGACCGAGGTGGCCGCTCGGGCCGCTCGACGACGATCCTGGTTCATGCGGTTGATGCTGGTGAAGCACCGGACCATCAGGGCAAAGATCACCAGAAGCAGAATTGCCGCGGGAATTTCCAGGCGGCCGGCGATCACCAGGAAGCCGATCATGCCCAGGGCGAGGGTGCCGGAAATGCCCAGCAAGACGGTCATTCCGGGCCCGAATTCGCGATCGAATCGGAGGCGGGTGGCATCGGCCTCGCGGAGGTCTTCCAGGTGCGCGTCGAAGCGACGATTATCGACCGATTCGATGCTGAAGACCCGGACCGTTCGGATCTGGCCGAGGTCTTCCTGGAGCAGCGACATCTTCATCGAGGCGTTGCGTTCGGCGGTTTCCGCCACCTCGGCGTTGCGCCGGATCATCGACGAAACGAGGAACGCCAGCAGGGTCACGAGGATGATGAGGAACAAGGTCAGCCAGCCCCCGACCGCCAGGCCGAGCAGGGTCAGGCCGGCGAGGGTGACGGGCAGTCGCCAACGCTGATCGAGCCCGACGCGGAAGCCGTCGCGGAGGTCATCGACCTGTTGCGAGAACAGTTCGATGGTCGGGCCCATGCCCTCGGTCGGCAGGGAGGACTGGCCGAAGCGGTACATTTGCCGGTGAATTTGGCGGCGAAGCCCGGCGGCGAAGCGTGCCGAAAGGCGAGAGAGCGCCCATCGCCGGATCGCATCGAGCAACGTCATGAGGACGAGCACGACCAGGCCGGCCGCGAGGATGAGCGAGAGCATGGCCTGGGCGGCGATTTTCCGAGCTTGCAGGACCGAAGGAGCCAGCTCGGAGGAGGGATCAATCGCCTCGGTGGGGGGGGTCAGGGGAATGCGGGCGAGGGTGATTCCCTCGGCTCCCCGGAACGTCGCGACCGACTTCGAGGGATCGACGACAATGACCGTCAGGGCCATTCCCAGCAGGAACAGCAAGGCCAGGAGCAGGAACGCCTGGACAATACCGGCCGCGTGAATGATTCCGCGACGGGAGCCCTCGATCCTAGCGACTTCTCGAAGGCGGTGATAATCACCCCAGTTCATGGCATTCTGACCCCTCGCCCGGGGCGCGGCGACTGTGCCCCGGGATCGTCACCGATCCAGGGAGCCCGCGAACCGGGCAGCCCTGGTCGGGTGCGGGGCGGGCGTCACGCCACGTCGCGGGTCTCAAACAGCAGGAACGCGAACAGCAGCGCCGCTCCACTATACAACACGCAGTAGATCAAGGCGGGAAGGACATAGCCAACCCAGGGAATGATCACACCGGTCGAAATGGCCGGACCGGCATTGAAGAATTCCAGGAAGGGCAAGGCCCACTGGAACAGTTGCGCCATGAACTTGACCAGCTCGTTGGCCTGGATGGCGTCGGCCTGGCGAACCAGGACCTCGGTCATGCGGCCGAGGAAGAAGATCGAGATGCAGACGACCAGATTGACGAGCATCGGCAAGCGGGTCGAGATGGCCACGCTGATGGCGGTGATGATCGTCACCTCAAAGAACCCGAGCACCAGGCCGGGCAAGACCTGCAAGACCTGCTTGGCCCGGACGGCCGAATCGACCGTGCCGCCGGCCCCTTCGCGGAGGTCGTAGACGTACTTGTACCAGACCCCTCCGGCGAACAAAGCGCCCAGGATCAGGAACAGGGCCAGTACGGCAAGCTGAATCCCCAGGTACTTCCCGAGGATGAACTGCCGGCGGTTGACCGGCTTCGAGAGCAGGGTGACGGCCGTCTTGCCCTCGATCTCCTCGGCCACGGCCGAGCTGGAGGTGAGCAGGGCCAGCAGCAGGGCGAAGAAGGTGATCGCGGTCAGGCCGGTGTCCTTGTACATCTTGATGTCCTCGCCGAACGTGAAGTACGGCAGGAACACCGAGGTGACGAGGATCATCGAGGCGAAGGCCAGCAACACGATGAAGGCCGGCTGGCGGATCGCCTGGGTGGCGGTCGCCCGCGCGATGGTCAACGTCTTCATGGGAGGGGGCTCGGCTCGCGTCGTTTGAGTGAAAAAAGAATGAGGACCGTGGACAGATGTCGGATGAAGGCGGCGAATCCGCATCATCAAGGCCCCGATCGCGCACCCTGATCGGGCACGAATCGGGTCCGTTTCAGTATGCTACGCGAAAGTCAGGGAAAGGTTCGCCGGGAGGAAGGATTTCGATCCGCTCGTCTCGGAGAAAGCGGCCCATTGCGGATCGAATCGCCGTAAGCAGCGCCTCGACCTCGGGTTCCGGCCCCTCGACCACCAGCTCAACGCGCCCGTCATCGAGGTTCCGAACCGTGCCGCCGACAGCATGGTTGGCCGCAATCCGGCAGGTGGTGGCCCGGAAGCCGACCCCTTGCACGCGGCCCTCGTAGAAGACGCGACGACGGATCATGAGTCCTGATGCTTTCCTCGGTCACTTCCCGACACCGGGAAGTCGACGATCACGGATCGACCGGCAAGTTTCCTAGCTTAACAGCGCGTGCCATCCGGGATCAATTCGCAGACGCCTGGAATGGCCAAGAGGGCCGAGCGCCCCCGGGCCGGGCTCGCGTCGAGGGCGATCCGGCGCGGAGGGCTCGGCCCTCTCGCAAACGTTCGGTCAGCGGATTCTCAAACGGGAATCATGGTGCTCCGGTCCCGCTGACGCGAGGGCTCGAAGGTCAACGGTACCGATCAAAGGCCGTTGAATTCGAGCGACTCGATGCGGGCCCCGGCGGCGGGGACGGTCAGCTCGACGGAGCGGAGCGGGCTGATGCCGACGGCCTCGAAGGGAACATACGCGCCACCCTCAGGGGAGGCGTCGAGGATCAAGGAGGCGACAGTCAGCGGCAGGCCGTTTTCGACGCGGAGCCGGGTGAGACCGTCGCTCGATCCGACGCGGCGGACCTTAACGAACTGACCGGCGACGGCACGATCGACGGCCGAGACGAGAATCGCGCCGTCGAGCGAGGTCGCGGGGACGTCGATCGCCAGCTTGGCCGATCCGCCGTGGACCCATTCCTGATCGAGCCCGAGGCCATGCACGGCGACGCGGCCGGCCGTCTGGCTGTCGGACGAGCCGACGAGGGTGATGACCAGCGAGAGGGCAGGACCGGAGGCAACCGGGTTCTCGGAGCCCCGGACGGTCTGAACGGGCAGGCCGAAGAGGGTCGAGCCGTCGAGCGAGTCGGCCAGGCGAGCGGCGTCGTCGGCCAGGTCGCCTTCGCCTTGAACCCGGACGAAGACGCGGTTGGCGGTCAGGTAGGCCGGATCGACAAGATCACCGGCGGTCGAGGCGTCGAGCGCTTCGATGAAGCGACCGGCCAGAGCGAGTTCCCACTTGTTGGCGAGCTTGGGAGCGAGCCGGGCGACCTGAGGCACGGAGAGGCCGTTGCAGGCGTGCCACATGACGACCTGAGCCACCCGACGGCCGGTGCCGAGGGTCGCCAGCGACCGCAGGGCCTTCTGCACGCGGGGGTCGGGGGTGTACTCGGACACGTCCATCAGCTCGAAGCGGTTCGAGGGCTTCGGATCGGGCAGGCCGTAGTTGAGGCAGACCGCCGGCAGACCGACGGAGACTTCCTGACCGGCAGGAACCGTAACCGCCTCGCCGGCCGAGGAGCTGCTGACGGCGATCGACCGGAAGCCGGGCAGATTGGCCGGGGCCAGGGACTCGAACCGGCCGAAGGCTTCGGGCTGATTGGTCGGCGTGCCCAGGCCCATGCTCTGGAACTGGCCGGCCGCCGCCGAGGCCACCAGCCCCGGAGGCAAGACGACGTGGAGCCGTCGGTTGGACGTGTTGCGGAGTCGCAGCTCGACCCGGTCGTTCCCCGCGCCTCGGGCCTCGACCTCAAGGGCACCGGTCCGCTGGGCGCGGAGAATGTCGATGGTTTCGCCCAGCATCGAGGCACCGGGCAGGGGCTCGGTCGGCTCCTGGGCCCGGAGCATCGGGCCGGCCATCGCGAAGAGCAGGCCCGCGGCCGCCCCGGCCCGGACCAGGTCACGCAGTCGCCAGTACATGAATACCACCTCTCGGAGGGGAGCGGGCCGCCCGGCCGTTGCGGGTTCGAGCCGGTCGATTCCGGATCGCCCCGGGACGTGCGGTTGGGGAACTTGAAACAGGAACAGAGGCTCCGATCACCACTGGCGGCGCCGGTCCAACCGGCGCAGAGCCCCATTCTCTCCAGGGACGCCCACGGCCCCCGAGAGATTCAATCCGCTTGTGTCATCTTCCCATCGGCAACCAGAGGGGCCGGGCTTTCCCCAAATCGCCGAGGTGCCCGGGAAGGGAAGGCCCGAGGGTTCCGAAGGTGGGGAACAGAGAGGATGATTGACCGGGAACCGGTTGCTCATTAACATTTGAAACGATCACCGGTTCGGGTGAGTCACATCGATTCGGATTCGAGCCCGAGCCGCTCCGGGAACTTCTCTCCCAAAGGGATCGGCTGCGTCGCATCGGCTCCAGGGATGAGCAGGGAGACGCCATGAGTCTGGGCGAAGGAGGAGGCGAGAGCGGACTGGGGTTCGAGACCCTGGAAGGCTACTCGTGGCCGACCATCACGCAATTCTCCGTGTTTCTGGAGAATCGTGTCGGGCAATTGCTGGAACTGGTGCGATCGTTCACCGGGACAAAGGTCCGGATTGCCGGGCTCTCGATCGCCGATTCGGCCGATTGCTGCATCGTGCGAATCATGCTTAGCCATAGCGAGCAAGGCCGAGAGATCCTGCAAAAGTCTGAGCTGCCGTTTGCCGAAAACGAGCTGCTCGTGGCCGAGTTGACCGCAGGCTCCCGGACGCTGGGAGACATTTGCACCGCCTTGCTTCAGGGGGAGGTGAATATCCACTACGCCTACCCCTTGATCGTTCACCCCCACGGTCGAGCCGCCGTGGCGATGCATATCGACAATGTGGAGCTGGCCGGCCAGATCTTGCGTGACACCGGATTCGAGGTCATTTGCGAGGCCGACCTGCGGACCTGATCGCTCGGGCCGCTGGAAGGAGCATTGCATCCGGTTTCGAAACCAAAACGCCCCCGCGGTCGCCATGAAGCGGCCGGGGGGCGAAGACGGCCTTTGAGGGGCTCGGACTGTTCGGCGGGGCAATGGCGTGATCGGCTGGCTCCGAACAGGCGATCGTCCCGTTTGATCCGAACGGTCAGTTGGCCAGCGCCTCCTCAAGGGCCTCATTACGGTCGGGCACGCTCGCCTGGATCTTGCGGATGGCTTCCTGATAGGCGTTGGCCACCTGCTCGGCGTCCCAGTCGATCATGCGACCGGGATAATCCTGGAGCTTGCCCCATTTGTTCAGATAGGGGAGCAGGCCGACCTCGTGCCGCTGCTCCTGATCCTTGACCCAGGCGAACAGGGCCCGGCCGCTCCGAGGAGGAGTGCCGACGATGCCGCCCGAGGCGCCATGTTCCGATCGAGACGATCGCTCTCGATCACGCTCCGATCGGGGCTCGGGAGCCGATCCTTCCCGAGTCGAAGGAGCCGGAGCCGAGCCCTCCGCCGCCGCCACGGCGACGGCCGGGGCCGAGGCTGCCACACGTTCCCGAACAAACTCGGGGACGCCGTCGCGGTAGAGGTAGCGGGCCACGCCAAACTTCACGGCGGCGCGTTTGAAGGCGTCGCTGTAGCCGCTCTTGTCGTCGTCCCCCTGGTCCGACATGCCGGCGTAGCCGCCGGCGTCGGACTTCGAGAGGGTCGAGCCGTCCGGAAGCCGGATCGTGAGGGTGCAAAGCACCGAATGCTCGGAGGGTTGATAGGAGTCCCACCAGTTTTCTGGCCCCAGAACACTGTCGAGGCGGTTCATGGCCGTTCGAGCGGTGATGTAATGGAGCTGACGGCCCGCCTGGGGACGGACCTTCACTTCGTGCGACGCAAAAGGCGCGGCGAGGGCCGCGAACAGGTCAGGATACTGAGTCATGGATGTCTCGCCCCCCGGAGGATCGGACGATTCGGCCCTGGAATCGTAAGTCGTTCAGGGATCAGGCCGAACGCCGCCCTCGCTGAGAAGAACCACCGGGTGCATCGCCGGACGCCAGGGCATGCGATCGCCCCGAACCTTGATCCGGCTCCTGGACCTATCGGGCAGAGTCGCCCCGTTTCACGTCCAGGTGTACAAACGATACCACTGGGGCGACATGGTGTCAATAGGTTCAGTATTGCGAAATCGAAACGGACTCTAAACGATCGGATTGGCGCGAAAAGTGTGAATGTAACGAGAGCATCGGAAATCGGTCGCGATCGGTCCGTCTCACCGCCTCGGCTTGCGAGCGATGCTAAAGCAAGAGGGGTGAGCATTGGGCATCGCCCGAACACACACCTGAGATTGACACAACCAGAGGAATCGAACCTTGATCTGGACGTTTGTTGCTTCCGTGATGCTGGCACCGATTTGGTCGGACGCTCCGAAGGGGTTCGTGCCCGGTTCGGCAGTGGACCGGGAGGTGACGGTGGGGGAGGAGGAACGATCCTTCCGCCTCTACGTTCCCTCGGAGTGGTCGCGTCCTGCTCCGGCGCTCTTCGTCTTCCATGGCGAAGGTGGCACCCCGGACACCATTCAGAATTACGCGAAACTCGACCCGCTGGCCGAGGATCGCGGTTTTGTCGTGATCTACCCGAAGGGTGAGGGAAGGAACTGGAACTACGACCCTGGGGCTCCGATCGTCCGGAGCCGAGGGCTGGCCTCGTTCTCGTCTCGGAACGGCTTGAACCCGGACATGGATCGCCGCTTCGATGACGTGGCGATGGTTCGGACGATCGTGGAAAAACTGGCGGCCGAGGGGCTGATTGATGCCTCTCGGGTGTTCGCGACCGGAATTTCCAGCGGAGCGATGTTCTGCCATCGACTCGCGGCCGATGCCTCGGACGTGGTGGCGGGCGTGGCGCCGGTTTCCGGAGCGATGACCGACGTGGTCGCCAACCGCTTTGATCCCCCGCAACCGGTCTCGTTAATGGCGATTATCGGCGAGGATGACCCCTTGATGCCCGTGCAGGGGGGACCGATCGCCGGCTTGCTGCCGCAGGACCGAGGACGGGTCGCTCCGGCCGACGAGACCATTGCCGCCTACCTGGAAGCCAACGGAATTTCCGGTGAACCGTGCGTCGAGCGTCTGCCTGATCGCCCGGAAGACGATGGGACAACGACCCGCGTTTATGCCTACCCGCCGGGCGAGAACGGGGCGCTCGTCGAGATCTACCGAATCGAAGGGGCCGGCCACAACTGGCCGGGGAAGCCGTCGAACTATCACGTCGAAATGGTTGGGAAGACCAGCCAGGACTTCGACGGAAGTGAGGCCGTCATGTCGTTCTTCGAACGCTGCCCGCCCAAGCCGGGCGTACCGTACGGGCCTGAACTCGGTGGCCAGTAACAGTTCCAACCGATTCCGTTGACCGTGGTAGTGTTCTCGAACGAGCCCGATCAAGGCAGGTGCCTGGCACCTGCCTTTTTCTTTTTGTCACGCTCGAAGACGGATGGATTTCTGGATGACGCAATCCGGATCGAGTGGTGGCGCTGGCGTCCCAACGATCATCAAGGATCGTCGAGCTTCGGAGAGCGTGAACCGGGTTTTCGCGTGACCGTTGCGGTGGACCCTGGCGGAAGATTCTCGCAGGCGGCTTTCGGCCACGCTCGGACCCGCCAGGGGAGTGGGTGTGAGGACAGGAGAGAGGGAACGATTGCGAAGCCCTCTCCCCGGAGCCGAGGTCGATCGGACTCCGAGGCCCGTCGGCTCCGGTGTCGTCGCTGTGAGCGAAGCGGTTGCTTGCCTGAGTTCCAGCAACAGAACAAGGCCGACTCCCTCACTCAGTGGAAGGAGCCGGCCCTGTTGCCGAAAACGAGGTTGGCTGGTCGGGGGAGGAACACTCAGAATCCGCCAGGACCACCGACGCTGAACTCGTACTGGTTGAGCTTGAGGGCCAGGAAAAGGCACCCGATGATCAAGGAGCCGAGGGCCACGCCGAGCAGAACGACGAAGATATCGCTGCGGGCCTGCTGGACGTAAACGCCTCGTCCTCCGCGAGGAGTGGCGACGGCCTGGGAGCGCGAGCCCCGAGACCGACCTCCCCCCTTAGCTCCGCGGCTGGATCTTGCCTGCGACACTGTCACCCTCCATCACCTTGCGGCCCAAGTTGGAGAAGACCAGGCGGCCGACGGCCTTGTCGGCCTCGGTCAGCGTGATCCGAATCTTTCCGATGTACTGGGGAGAATCGCCGGTTCGGAACACGAAGTATTCCTGACCCGTCTTCACCCCATCGTCCGACCCGAGCGAGATTTCCAGGTAGTCGTTGGCGACGCGAAGCACCCGGCCCTCGATGTCGGGGGAAACCAGGGTGCCCTGAGCCGCCAGGCGGACCTGTTCGGGATCGGCGGGAAGACCACGCGATTCCAGATAGTTCTGGTAATCGGCCAGGGCATTGCGCAGGTCTTCATTGTTCTGAGTGGCGGTATCGAGCTGGCGTTCGAGCAAGAAAATCTGCTCGTCCAGCTCGGTCTGACGGGCCGCATAGTCGTTGGCGACCTTCTGAGCGGCCTGGAACTGCTCGCGAAGCTGTTGGGCTTCAGCCGTGGTGGCCTGGGCGAGCTGAACCTGGGTCTGCGTGGTTCGCTGCGCCTCCTCAACCGAAGTGCGGAGGCTCGTGATGTCGGTCTGCAGGGTGTCGATCTGGTTGCTCAGCGAGGTGCTCTGAGCATCCAGGGTGGCGATCCGAGCATCACGATCGGCGATTTCCTTTTCGTAGGAGGTCTTCTGAGCCGCCAGATCGTTCTGGGCGGTCGTCAGCTCTTGCTGCAGTTGGTTTCGTTTCTCGGTCACCGCCTGGTGCGCTGTCCGCCAGTTCGTCGAGGCGGTGAAGACCACCGTCGACAACGCGAGGAAGAACAGGGCGAAGGCCAGGATCACGATGACGAGGATTTTCCCGACGAACGTCATGGTCCCATCCCGTTGCGATCGGAGTCAGACGGTCGGCCGCCCGGGCCTCGGACGTCTCGCCTCGAAAAAAATCATCTCGGCGGGGCGTTGGAAGGGGGCTAGACCGTGGAGTGGGTGGAGGTGAACTCGACCGGAGCGGCGAGCGACCCGGAATCGGATCGACGCAGAGCAAAACACGTTAGGTGATGCATTCTAGCGCCGAAATTCCCGACTCGCAAGTCGCCCGGAGGAGACGACTTCCGCAATCGGCCGCAGCGCCAGAGACAAAAAAACGATGCTCGACGCGGTTAGGGCCGAGAGAGCCGAAATCGCTGTCCGTCCAGCCGGACTGAGCCAACTCTACCCGACCAACCGCGCGGCGGCAAACCGGCCACACTGTTCAGACGACCTTCCGAGCGATTTGGTTCCGACACGTTCGGCATCGGCGGCAAGAACCGTACAACCGGCGGCCCGGCGGAGATTCTTTTTCGAGAAATCGTCCAGAAAGCCGACGCCTGGGCCGATAACTGATCTGGTCCTTCGTGCCCGCTCCGAGTAGAAAGAGGCCCGCCAGCCGTGAATGAGCCCTCGCGAGTTTCTCGATTGCTTCCCCGGCCGTCCTTCGCAGGGCAATCACGGGGAGATCGAGCGCGCAGGGGTTTTGACCCGGCGGCGCCGAAGCCCGACATGAGGTTGGGCTGCGGGGTCAGTGACCTGGGGCTCGTCCAAGGAAGGGCCGGATTCTCCATCCGGCATGCCGCACCCCCTCTCGAATTATCCCCTCTTTCCTCGGCGCATCGCACCACGGCCCTTGCCGTGGTCGAACCCGCCCCCCGGTTGATCGTCCGGGCCCGAGTGGCTCGGGAGCAGATCGACGCGAGGGAACGGGTTGTGGATGCGATCGCCTCTCGTCTCACGTCCTCGCACTCGGTGGTTTCCCGGCGCCGGCCCGTCAGGTCGGTGCCCCCCGCGTCGGGCCGCTTGCCCGACGGCGAGGGAACAATCGCGGCCGATCTGCCCCTTCGATCCGGATCGATCCTGACCCCGCCCCACGAAGGCGGCCAAGGATGGCTTCCGAGAAGACTGAGGTGGATTGCTGCCCGGGAAGAAGGAGTCCTCGCGGCATGACCACCGCCCCCTTGCTGCTGACCTTGGTGCTTGCGATCGTTCCCGGCCCCGGCCCCTCGGCCTCCGCCGTTTCCGGCGGATCGGCCCAAAGTGCCCGAGGACCGGTGATTCTCGATTTTCATGCCGACTGGTGCCCACCCTGCAAGCAGATGCGCCCTCGGGTCGAGACACTGGTCAAGAATCGTTATCCCGTTCAATCCATTGATGTCGATGAGCACCCCGAACTGGTCGAGCGGTACGGGATTGAAGGCGTTCCGACCTTTGTGATCGTCGATGCCGAGGGTCGCGAACTGTCGCGACGCGAAGGACTGGTCGAAACGCGAGAACTCGCCGACCTCTACCGAGACGCCGCGCGTCCGACTCCGGTTCGGGGGGAGACCAATCCTCCGGTTCGGAACGTGTCGAACGCCTCGGCCGGTTCCTCGCGATCGAACCCCGATCCGTGGGCCACGGTCGTGCGGATCACGGTCAAGGACCGCGGATCGCTCGGATTCGGCTCGGGAACGGTGATCGAAAGTTCGCCGGAGGAGTCGATTATCCTCACCTGCGCGCACATCTTCACCGTGAAAGGGCGTCAGCCGAGGCCCGATCAGTTCAATCTGCCAGTCCTCGTGGAGCTGTTTGACGGCAAGCTGGGTGGTCCAGGAGGGCAGACCGTTCGCCCGCTGGGCAAACCGATGCCGGGAGAGGTGATTGACTACGACTTCGACCGGGATGTGGCCCTGGTTCGGATTCGTCCAGGAGCGGTCGTGCCGTCGGCCCGCGTCGTGCCGCAGCACTGGCAGGCGAAGGCTCGGATGAGCATGTACACGGTCGGTTGCTCGCACGGCGAGGACGCGACTGCCTGGAACACGGTCATCTTTGCCCCGACGTCGCGGTATCAGGTGCCGGGCAAGCGGAATTACGAGGCGATCGAGTGCCAGCACTCGCCGAAGCAAGGGCGATCGGGCGGCGGCCTGTTCACCGAAGACGGCTATGTGGCCGGCGTCTGCAACTTCGCGTTTGATCCGTCGGTCGGGCGGGGACTGTATGCCTCGCCGAACTCGATCTACGCGATTCTCGACCGCAACAACATGTCTCATCTGTACGAATACCGAGCACCTCGCGGTCCTCAGCTCTATCTGGCCGACAACGCGAACGAGTCAGGGAATCGCCAGGATTCGCAACAGGATTACACGTACCGCTTGCAAAACGGCGGAGAAGACGAGGCCGTTGCGAGTGCGAACTCAGGGCGGAACGACCGAATGCTGAACGTCGATCCGATCGTCGTGCCTCGGCCCGAATTCCTCGGCATCCAGTTGCCGGAGGAGTCCCTCGAACCGGCCCGAGAGGCCCGACCTCGTCCCGCCGTGAAGCCCGAGCTGGCCACGGGACGCGCTGAGCGTCCGGGCCGATCGGCCTGGACGCCGGTCATTCCGGGCAGTTCGTCGAGCGGGCAGGTCGCCTCAAGCGGCTCCGGGACGGCTCGGCAGTCCAATCGGCCTGCATCGAGTGGCGAGGCAGCCTCGAATCCGTCGGGATCGAAGACCGATTCGCGGCGAGCCTCCTCGCGAAGCGGCTGGTCGACCATCGGCAGCCGGGGTCGATGATCCGGACCGTCGCGCCTGGCCTCGACAAGTTCCCTCGCTGGGTATGATCGGCCGACCCACCAGCCGCGGAGACACTCACTCCGCGGCTGGTGGGTCGGCCGTTGGCGTGGAGAGAAACTGGCGCCGAGCGGCTTCGGAGATGGCCACGACTGCCGGATGTTTTAGGCGGCGATCGATCGAGATGGCGTAGAACTGTTCGCGCACCGATTCGATCTGCCCCACGAGCTGGACACCGTACTGATTGCAGACTTCCCGGGCGATGATGGCCGGGGCGGGAAAAAGGCCAAAGCCGGAATGGCCGAAGGCTTTCATCAAGGCGCTGTCCTCGAACTCGCCGACGATCCGCGGTCGGAGATCCTGCGACTCGAACCAGTGTTCGAGGGATCGGCGGACGGCGGTGTGCTCGGCCGGTAGGAGCATGGGAGCCCCGTCGAGGGATTGGGGAAAGCCCGCGGTCAGTTCGTCTGCGAGCCCAGGGGGGCCGAAGATGGCCACGTCACTCTCACCGAGCTGGTGGTTGTAGGCACGGACCGCCGCCCCGGGCGCCAGGGGAACATCAGACAGAACGACATCGAGCCGGTGACGGGCCAGGTCGCCGATCAGTTCCTCGACCGACCCCTCGGAGCAGATGATCCGGACCGGCTCCTCCAGTCGCAAGGCCGGTTCAAGCAGTCGAGCAACGACGAGCTTGGTCATGGCGTCGATGACCCCCACGGCGAGCCGCAAGGGGTGGCCAGCCGGTCGCCCGGAGATCGTGTCGCGCAACTCCCGACCGAGCGAGAAGATCTCGTCGGCGTAGCGATAAGCCACGCGACCGGCGTCGGTGAGGACGAGGCCCCGCCCTTCCCGGGTGAACAAACTGAGGCCCAGCGAGCGCTCAAGAGCACGAATCTGAGCACTGATCGTCGGCTGGGAAACGTCAAGCTGTTCACAGGCCGCGGCGATGCTGCCCTCACGGGCGACCATCCAGAAGTAGAACAGATGGTGGTAGTTGAGCGTTTCCATTGATCCCAGATTAAACGAAGAACCCGATGAATCACAGAGGATTCTTCGACCAAACCAATCGACGATCCATCGAAAATTTCGATGAATCGTTCTCGAAAGTTTCTCTTGTCGTTTGGATTGTGGAGTCCCACAATACGTCAGGATTGAACAATGCGGGTTATCACCCCGTTATCGAACCCGAGCGTCACGAGAGGCGCCATGAGAGTGCTGGTGCAGGGATTGGGGATCGCGGTCGACCCGGCGTTGCGATCGCATGTTGAACGTCGGGTGGGATCGGCGATCGGGCGGTTTAGTCCGAAGGTCGAGCGGGTAACGGTGCGCCTGTCCGACGCGGCCGATTCGGCGGTGCCGGGGGTCCGATGCGGTGTAACGTTGTCGCTTCCCGACGGCCTGGTCAAAGTGGAGGATAGTGGCGACGAGCCGTTCGAAGCCGTGTCTCGGGCCATCGAACGGGCCGGTCGCGCGTTAGTCCGGGAGGTCGAGCGTCAACACGAGGTTCGCGAGGGACTCGGAGTGACCAAGGCATGACCAATCACTGTCGATCGCGAATCAGACCGAAGGCCGTCGACACCGGGTCGGCCGCGTCGGAAGCCAACCAGAGCGGGAGACGACGATGAGCTGGGCGACCGACGACGTGCTCGACGCCTGTACCGAGGCTGCGGGCCTGGAATATGACCCGGTCCTGGGCCGGCAACTGTTTTACCAGTCGGAACGGGAATTTCCGGGGTCCCCCGACCAGGCCTGGCTGGCTCGCCTCTCGATGATGGGCAAGCATTTCGGCCTGCGCATTACACCCTCACAGTGGACAATTCGGGAAGCGATCGCCTCGGCTCGGCCGGACATGCCGGTCGTGACCTTCGTCCCCGGCCAGAACGGCGAACTGGGATCGTGGGTCACCCTGGTCGGACGGAAGGGGAAGAAAGCACGGCTTGCCGCTCCCGAGCGGGGCGGAACGGGTCCGGTCCTCTCTGAGAAGCAACTGGCTCAGCGCCTGAAGCTCAGCGACCCGAAGGCGGTCGTCTCGTGGGTGATGGTCTTGCCTCTCGCTCCATGTCACCCCCTGCGTGATCCCGACGCCGATGAGATGTACGCTCACGGTCACGGACACGGACATGGCGGGGGACACGGGCATGGCGGGGGACACGGACACGGACATGGTCAGGAGATTTCACCGGTTCGTCGTCTGATCGGTCTGTTGCGGATCGAGGCGAAGCGGGACCTCTGGGTGATCGTCGCCTACGCGGTGGGGGTTGGCATTCTGTCGCTGGCGTCTCCGCTGGCGGTCGAGGCGGTCGTGACGACCGTGGCGCTCAACCTGCTCCTGCAGCAACTGATCGTCCTGACCCTGATCTTGCTGGCCTGCCTGGGGCTGGCGGCGATGCTGCGAGCCTTGCAGACCTACATGGTCGAGATCATGCAGCGTCGGATTTTCGCCCGGGTCACGGCCGACCTGGCGTATCGGTTGCCTCGGGTCCGGATCGATGCCTACGACCGCAACCACGGACCGGAACTGGTCAACCGCTTCTTCGATGTGTTGACGGTCCAGAAGGTCGCGGCCCTGCTGATGCTCGACGGCATCTCAGTGGTGCTGGGCGCGGGGATCGGCCTGATCGTTCTGGCCTTCTACCATCCGTTCCTGCTCGGGTTCGATCTGATCTTGCTCATTGCCATGACCGGCATGATCTTTCTGCTCGGCCGCGGGGCGATCCGGACGAGCATTCAGGAGTCGGTGTCCAAGTACGAGGTGGCCGGCGGCCTGGAAGAAATCGCCCGGACCCCTCTGACGTTCAAGGTGGATGGTGGCGCCGACTTTGCGATGGATCGGGCCGATGCGGCCACCCGGCGGTATTTGTCGGCCCGTCGTCGGCACTTTGCGATCGTGATGCGTCAGGTCATCTTCGCCCTGAGCCTGCAAGCGATTGCCAGCTCGGCCTTGCTGGGCCTGGGCGGCTACCTGGTGATTCAGCAACAATTAACCCTCGGGCAGCTAGTGGCGGCGGAACTGATTATCGCCACCGTCTTGCTTTCGTTTAGCAAGCTGGGCAAGCACCTGGAAGCCTGGTACGACTTGATGGCAGCCATGGATAAGCTGGGCGTTCTGGTCGATCTGCCGTTGGAACGGCACGACGGGGAACCCCAGCGAGAGATTCCGGAGCAGGGGGCGCATTTGGTCCTCCGTCATCTGTCGTATTCGTACGAGGGTCACCACTCGGTCCTGCACAACATGGATCTGGAGGTCAAACCCGGCGAGCGCCTGGCGATTATCGGGCCGAGCGGCTCCGGCAAAAGTACCTTGCTCGACCTGATTTACGGCCTCCGCTCCCCGACGCATGGCGCGATCGAGCTGGACGGAACGAACACCCGAGACCTCCGGCTCGAATCACTCAGGGCCGAGGTGGCGATGGTCAAAGGGCTGGAGATCATCGAGGACACGGTGCTCGAAAATGTCCGGGTCGGTCGGCTCTGGCTCTCGCTCAGTGATGTCCGCCGGGCGCTTGACGCGGTGCGGTTGCTGGAAGAAGTGATGGACCTTCCAGACGGTTTGCACACGATTCTTTCGAGCACGGGCGCGCCGCTCTCGCTCGGTCAGTCGCGTCGGGTCATGCTCGCTCGGGCGATTGCCGGAGACCCCCGATTGCTGGTCATCGACGAGGGGCTGGACAGCATCGACCTCGATGCCCGCCGAAAGGTGGTGGAAACCCTGTTCGACCGAAGCGCCCCCTGGACCCTCTTGATCGTCTCGCACGGGCAGGAAGTGGTCACGAACTGCGACCGGGCGGTCATTCTGGCCGACGGACACGTTGAACACACCCTTGAGATGGCCGGCGGTCAGCGTCGAGACCTCGAAGACTGGTTGAAGGAGACGCAGCTATGTCGTCTGAGCTAAGACCCCAGGAGACGGCCGGCGCCACCCGAGCAACGGCCACCCGAACCCTCGACGGGGGCCTGCTGGCGACGGAAGCGACGATGCTCCCGGCCGAGCTCCCGACCCGACGCCCACCGATGCGCCGACCCGCGAGCGGCTTGCCGGCGATCCGTCCTCGACCGGGCCTGCCTGCCAGAGCGTTCGACGCCGGCTCGCGGATGCCCGCCCTGCATCAGGTCGGCACGCCGAAAACCGCGCGCAGGGTCGGGCTGGGGGTGATCCTCGTCTGCGTCGTCTTGCCGTTCGTGATGATCTGGGTGCCCTGGCGTCAGTCGGTCTATGGCGACGGCCAGGTGACCGCCTTCCACCCGCTTGACCGGGAATATCAGGTCTTTTCGCCGATTTACGGACGGGTCGTCGAGTTCTACGTCAACGAAGGGGATCGGGTCGAGGAGGGTCAGATCATCGCCCGGGTCGAGAACATCGACCCGCAGTACATCGAAACCCTGGAACAGCAGAAAGAACTGGCCGTTCAGCAGCTTGCCTTCGCCAAGCAGAAAGTCTCGACGTACGAAGCCGCCCTGGTTCAAAAACAGGCCGAGAAGGAACAGTCGATCTTTGAAGCCGAGGCGATGATCGATGGCGCCGAGGAGAAGATCAATGAGTCCAGGCAAAAAGTCGCCGAAACCGAAACGGACCTGAAGGGCTACAAGTGGAAGTACGAGCAGGTGCGCGCCCTCTATGAGCGCGGCCTGGAGGCAGGCCAGGCGGTCATTGTCGCCGAGCAAACCTATCGGACCACCGAACAGAAGCTCAGGCAGGCCGAAGCGCTCCTGGAACAGGCCAAGCAGGCGCTCGAAGGTTACCAGGCGAAGCGAAACGCCGTGGAAGCCAAGGCGGAAGCCGAGGTTGAGAAGGCCCGAAGCGACATTCAGAACGCCCAGGTCGAGGTGCAGAACTACGAGAACAAGGTTCAGGAAATGCTGGTGAAGATTCGCCAGCAGGAACAGGGGACCAAGGTGGTCACCTCTCAACCGGGGACGGTCCTGCGTATCTTGACGAACGTCGGAGCCGGTGCCCAGGTCAAGGATGGCGACCCGCTGGCGATTATCATTCCCGATACCCCTCGGCTGGCCGCCGAGATTTACTTGCCCGGCCGCGATGTTCCGCTGGTCCACGCAGGCGATCCGGTCCGGTTGCAATTTGAAGGGTGGCCCGCCTTGCAGTTCATGGGCTGGCCGTCGGTCGCGGTCGGCACCTTCCCGGCGAAGGTGGCTCTGGTCGACGCCAGTGAGTCGTTGAAGGGCAGGTTCCGCGTCCTGGCGGTCCCGGATCTGTCGGGTCCGGAAATCAATGTCTACGACCTGAACCAAACGGGCTTTTCGGTCGGCAGCACGGTGACGGGCCTTGAGTCGGGAGCGACCGCAACGGTCTCGGCGGTGGAGGTCAATCCGGACGATCCGAGCGAAGGACGTTTGACGATCAGCGGGATGAGTGGCGAATTCCTGCCTGACGAGCCGATTCAAGATGAGCGGGATGGGCTGGCGAGGGTTCAAAGCCCCTGGCCGTCTCGCGAGTACTTGCGTCAGGGGGCTCGGGCCAATGGTTGGGTGCTCTTGCGAGAGGTCCCGCTCGGCTTCGAGATCTGGCGGCGGCTCAACGGGTTTGCTCCGGTTGTGGCCGATCAGGAGCCTTCCGCCAAGGACGGCGGAGGGGCAAAGGACGACAAACCCAAGGTGAAGAGGCCGAAATGACCCGCAGGATGCGGAGGCTCTTCGTCAGGATCGCGGCCGGAATGATCTCGATCGTCCCGGCCGCGATCGCGCAAGACTATCCAGGGTTCCAGGGACCAGTCGGTTCGCCTGGATCGCAACTTCCCTTTTCCCTTCAGCCCGACCAGACGCCTGGCCCCCCACAGGCAATGGGCATTTCTCCCTTCGGTCAGCCCTTGCCGCCGACCATGCTCTCGAACCCGATGAGCGGGCCGCCTCAGGCGATGGGAGAAACGTTGTTCCGCCCCGGTCAGCAGGGAACGTTCGTCCCCTTCATGCCCGGTGTCGCTCCCGGAGGAGCCTTTCTTCCGGGCCTGTTCCCGGGAATGCAGGCCCCGTCTCCCCCGGCCTTGGGGTCGCAGGATCAAAACCTGCTGCTCCTTCCCGGGCTGTTCGGGAGAGGAGATGAAGCCCCGGGCGAGGCTCCCCCTTCCGACGAGCCGTTCACCTTACCCGAGGTCGATCGGCTTGAAGTCGGCTCGGCAGAAATTCCTCGGGGAGCCCCTCGCATCGACAACCAACCGCCGGGGCCTCCGTTGATGCTTCAGGAGGTCCGCGTGTCCTCCGAGCGTCTCTATCCGCCGTTCCTGGCGGTCTTGGAGAACCGGAACAAGGCCGATGGCTCGGTGCAGTCGTCGATGGGAGCGTTCGACCTGGCGATCAACGCCGACTCGCGCAACTATCCCCTCGGTTATTATGATCGGGCGGTGCATAGCGTCTTCCTGACACAGCCGATCATGAATTCCGGCGGCAAGGCGTTCACCGGCTACCGCCTGGCCTACGGCGATTACCCGACCTATTACAACTACCTCAACACGCTGGGCGGTGGTGCCTTCGTCTCTGGGTTTGAACAACCGCTGTTGCAAAACCTTCGCCTCGACTCGCGGCGAGCCCGACTCTTTCAGGCGGAGATCGAACGGCGACGGGTGGAACCGAGCATCCTTCGAGAGCGGATCACCCTGCTCCGAGACGCGGCGAAAGCCTACTGGACCTGGGTGGCGGCCGGTCAGGTTTACGCGATCAATCAGAACCTCCTGAAGATCTCTCAGACGCAAATGGCCACGTTGATGGAACAGGCCAGGCCAGAGATCGGCCGGGTGTCTCAGATCGACGTGATCGCGTTTCAGAACGTCCTGATCCGGAGACAGCAACAACTCGTGGACGCAAGGCGCAACTTCGAGCAGGCGTCCATCACGCTGTCGTTTTACCTTCGAGACGAGCGTGGGCTGCCCTCCATTCCCGCCGCGGAGAATATCCCGCTGGCCTTCCCCGACGCTCAACCGCCCGATGCCTCGCAGGTCGAGCAAGACGTTGCCGTGGCCCTAAATCTGCGGCCGGAGGTCTTCGATCTCTTGCTCCAGTACGACCGAGCCCGGATCGACCGCGATCTGGCACGAAACCTGATGCTCCCGTCGCTCAACTTCTATGTGTTCACGGAGCAGAATGTGGGTGATCGACAGGTCTCGCTCCGAGGAGACTTCCGGCCGTTCATCCTGGAAGCCTCGATGTTCTTCGAGGTTCCTCTCCAGCGCCGGATGGCCCGGGGTCGTGTGCGATCGGCCGAGGCGGAGATGCGGCAAATCTCGGCCCGAACGCAGTTTGCCCGAGACACGATCCAGAACGATGTTTTGCGAGAAGCGGCCAACCTCCGCGCGGCGTACGAATCGCTGCAATATCTGCGAAACGTCGAGATCGTCACCCGACAACTGGCCGAGGCGGAGCGGACCCGCCTGGAGATCATGGCCACGTCGCCGCTCTTGTTTTTCGTGATCCTGCAACAGCAGGTCCTCGATGCTCAGGTGAATCGCGTCTTGGCCGAAGGGCGGTACTTCTCGGCTCTGGCCGATTACCGAGCCGCCGTGGGCCTCGACGCCGTGACCCCTGAGGTGGCGATGGTCGCTCCGCCGACGATCCTTCCGGAAGTCGATTCGGCCCCCGAGCCCCCCTCGATCCCCAACGCCGCGCTCGGTGCCGACCCGATTCCCGCGCCTCCCGAGTTCCTGCGAGAGGAAGGGGAGATGGTCCCACCCGACGCAGGTGAACCGAACCCGCCCGCGGCCCCCAATCCGGCGGCCCCGGGGCAACCTCCGCAGCTTCCCGACGCCCTTCGTGACCCTGAACCGAATCCTGCCCCTGATCCGATTCCTTGAGGGTCAGGATGAAACCTCGGCTCGACGTGCTTCGAGCGCTTCCCAGCGCTCGAAGCACGAGGCGAGTTCCTGTTCCAGGGTGTCAAGCTGGGCCTTGGCCGCGGCGATCTGCTCACCGTCCTGACGGTAGAACTCGGGAGACGCCATCGCCTCGTGAAGCACGCCGAGTTGGGCTTCGAGTTTCTCAATCTGGGCGGGCAAGGCGTCCAACTCGCGTTGCTCCCTGGAACTGAGCTTCCGAGGGCGAGCCGGACGCGATGCAGCCGCCTTTGACGAGGACGACGACGAGGAGGAAGGACGAGCCTCCTCGGCCGGACTGTCCACCTTGCGCTGCCGGACAAAGTCGTCGTAACCGCCGTCGTACTCGCGGACGATCCCGCCGGCCTCGATGGCCAGGGTGCTGGACACGACGTTGTTGAGAAACGCCCGGTCGTGGCTGACCAGCAGGAGCGTTCCCGCGTACGAAACGAGCAAACTTTCGAGTAGTTCCAGGGTTTCGAGATCGAGGTCGTTGGTCGGTTCGTCAAGCACGAGGACGTTTGACGGCCGGGTAAAGAGCTTCGCCAGGAGCAACCGGCTTCGCTCTCCTCCAGAGAGGACCTTGACCAGCGTTCGGGCCCGGTCGGGGGCAAACAAAAAGTCTTGCAAATATCCGAGGACGTGACGCTGACGGCCATCGACGGTGATGGTCTCGTACTCGCTGACGTTTTGCTGAACCGTCTTTTCCTCATCGAGCGTGGCCTTGAGCTGGTCGAAGTAGGAGACTTCGAGGTTCGTCCCAAGGCGAATGGCCCCGGATTGCGGCGCCAATTCGCCGAGCAGGAGCCGCAGCAGGGTGGATTTGCCCGCGCCGTTGGGGCCAATGATGCCGACCTTGTCGCCTCGCATGATCGTGGTGGTCAGGTCCTGGATGACCGGGCGACCGTCGAAGGAGAAGGAAACGTTCTTTGCCTCGATGACGAGGGCCCCGGAGCGGTCGGCCTCCTGGGCCTGAATCCGGGCAACGCCCTGACGATTGCGACGGGCGCGATGAGCCTCTCGCATGGCCTTCAAAGCCCGGACGCGACCCTCGTTGCGGGTGCGGCGGGCCTCGATCCCCTTGCGAATCCAGGTTTCTTCCTGGGCGAGCTTCTTGTCGAACAGGGCGGCCTGCTTCTCCTCGGCGGCGAGCTGTTCCTCGCGTCGCACGAGGTAGGTGGGATAGTCACAGTCGAACACGTAGATGTGACCGCGGTCGAGTTCGACGATTCGGGTGGCCAGGGTTTCGAGCAAGGCACGGTCGTGGGTGACGAACAGGATCGTTCCTCCCCATCGGAGGAGGAAGTCTTCGAGCCATCGAATCGACTCGATGTCGAGATGGTTGGTCGGCTCATCAAGCAGGAGGATATCAGGGTCGGCCACGAGTGCCGCCGCGAGCAAGGTCCGACGCTTCATCCCGGACGACTGGGAATCGAACGGGGCGTCCGGATCGAGGCCGACGCGGGAGAGGATCGCCAGGACCCGGTGATCGAGCGGGCCGAGGGCGTGGTCATCGTCGGGGAGCCCCTCCGCCACCAGCTCGGCGACCGTGCCGGCGCGTCCCTGGGGAACCTCCTGCGGCAGTCGAGCCACACGAAGGCCCGAGGCCCGAATGATCTCGCCCGACTCGGCGTCGAGGTCGTTGGCAATGAGGCGCAGGAGGGTACTTTTTCCCTCGCCATTGCGGCCGAGAAGGCAGACGCGGTCGCCTCGCTCGACGGACAGATCGACGCCGTCGAGCAACCGAGGACCACCAAAGGACAGCACCACGTTGCGCAGTTGAAGCAAGGGCATAAGGGACTCGGACCCGATCGGCCAGTGAGACGCTTGGAAGACTCCAGCGTATCAGATCCGGGGGGCCGGCTTCGAGGTGAGCTTGGCCAAAGGGTCCGCGACCGATGCCTCAGCTTTCGACTGCGGCGGCGATCCGATCGGGATGCTCGGCATGCGATTCCATGAGATCGCGTCGATCGACCGCACGGCCCCCGGCCAGTCGGACCGCGCAGCCGAGCCCGAGCGCCGCCAGGACGAAAATCTGGAGAAAGACGTCTCGGAGCGAGGCGTTCATGGCCAATCGGACGAGGTTGAGTTGCTCGGGGGACAGCTGCGCGTGGGTCTCGGGCCGGAGGGCCGCGGAAACATCGAGGCCCGAAGTGCCACCCAGCCGCCAGGCCAGTTCGTGGCCGAGGGTCGCGCCCAGCAGACCCACGATCACTGCTCCTCCGATCATCCGAGAGAAGATGACCGCGCCGGTCGCTGCCCCGCGTCGCTCCCAGGGCACCGAGTTCTGCACCCCGAGGATGTAACTCAACGAGGTTGGTCCCATCCCCAGGCCAATCACCGCCATGCCGACGAAGAAGGCGAGCCGACTCGATTCCGGCCAGATCGCTCCGGCGACCAGGCCGAGCGACCCGACGGCAATCAGGATCGAGCCGAGCACCGCCGTCTTGCGGAACCCCCACCGGGGAACAAGCTTCGCGGCGATGAAGACACTGATCGACCAGGCCGCAAACAACGGCATGATCGATCGGCCCGCGTCGGTCGCCGAACCACCTCGGACCCCTTGCACGAACAGCGGAACATAGGTATCAATGCCGATCAGCAAGCCGCCGATCACGAAACTGCCGAGAATCGAGGCTGCGATCGCCGGCTGAGCCAGCAGGTCGATCGGGAGGATCGGGTCGGCCGCTCGGCGTTCGTGGCGAATGAAGACGGTAATCAGACCGGCCGCCAGGACGAGCAAGAGCAGCTCTCCCTCCCAGGATCGGCCCTCACCGCCAAGCACCGCAATCAAAAGGGCGGCCGTACCGCCCGTCAGGAGGGCGGCCCCCGACCAATCGAGCGGCTTCGGGTGCCTCTGTTCGGCGACCGACTCGCGGACCCGGGTCGCCAGAATGAACATCGAGATCAGGCCGAAGGGAACCGAAACGAAGAAGACCCACCGCCAGGAGAGATGGTCGGTCAGCACCCCGCCCAGCGCCGGCCCCGCAATGCTGGAGATCCCCCAGACAGCGCTGAAAAGCCCCTGGACCCTGGCTCGCTCCTCCAGCGAATAGAGATCGCCCAGCAGGGTAATCACGATCGGTGCGACCGCCCCGGCGCCGATCCCCTGGAGCGTCCGCATGGCAATCAACTCGGGCATGCTCCGGGAAAGTCCCGAGAGCATCGACCCCAGCGCGAAGACACCGAGGCCGAAGAGCAACACGCGCTTGCGCCCCAGTCGATCAGCGAGCTTGCCATAGAGCGGCGTCGTGATCGTCGAGGCGAGCAAGTAGGCCGAGAAGACCAGGGCGTAAATCTCAACCCCGTTAAACTTTGCGATGATCGTGGGCATCGCCGGGGAGACAACCGTCTGTTCCATCGCCGCGACCGCCATGGCCAACATCAGGGCGACGGTGATGATCCGACGATTGGGAAACTGGGCTTCCCCGGAACTCGGGCTCGGCTCCGCCTCGCCTTCCACATCCGCAGACATCGTTGCATGCTCCCCTTCGGTCCCGTCCGTGACGTTTCATCATTCTAGGACCGAGGCCAAGGGGGGAAGGTTCAGAAGCGGAGAATTTTCGGAGTGAGGACCAACTGCCGGGACGGCACCGTCCCGATCGAACTGGTGGCGCAGGCAGGACGAGCAGATCACGCCTTGCTCGGGAAACAAGACGGTTCGCTCCTTCGGGGCTGACGATCAGTGAGCCGGGTCGATGAAGAAGCCGAAGACGATGAGAAGGACGAGGAGGATCAGTCCGAACCAGGCGAGGTTGTACTGAAGACTGACCAGGCGGCGAAGGTTCTCCAGGGCTCGCATCAGATGAGGGATGTCGGCCCCTTCGGTCTGGGCGACGAGGAGGAACTCCCGACCGCTTCGCACCGACCAGAAGCCGACCGCCACCAGGAACAGGGCGGACAGGGCGGCCACCAGTGTCCCGCCGGTCCACAGGGGAGTTCCCGGCGGACGATTCAGGAGGCCCGAGAGCAAGGCGATTGCACCAAGAAGAATCGTCAAGATTCCGACGAAGTGCAGCTTCGAACCGAGATCGGCGATCAGATGCCCGTGATCGGGTCTGAACTCGAACGGCTCACGATCAGCGGGTGGCGATTGATCCATGACGGAACCTGTCTCGATCGAAGGAGGCTCGGCCGAGGGTCACGGGTCCGTGAGGAGGCCCCGGACCTGTGATCCCTCGGCATCCGTCGAGTCTTCCGGTGGGGTGCTTCGGACGAAGCCGTCAGAAGTCGAGGGTCCAGGGAGAGCGCATCTCGCGTCGGAGCAAGCCGTTCGCCTCGTCGTCGTCCACGAAGCGCTCCTGCTCGGGGTCCCAGGTCAGCTCGCGACGGAGATTCAACGCAATGTTGTCGAGGTGGCAGACGGAGACGGAGCGGTGGCCGATCTCAACGTCGCAAATCGGGGTTTCCCGGCTGCGGACGCAGTCGAGGAAGTTCCCCATGTGATCGTTCGAGACGTAGAGGCGAACCGCGTCGTCGCCGAGCGGCTCGTCGATCAATGCCTGGTCGCTGGCCTCGATCTTCCCACGATTGACGAAGATCCAGCCGTTCTCGCCGGTAAAGAGGTTGCCGTTCTCGCCGTCGCTCATGGTTTTCAAGACGGTGCCGTTGTCGTAGGTGGCGGTGCAGACGAACCGCTCGGGCATGTCGTACGAGTTCGGCAAGACGGGCCAGGGAGAGCCGTCGGCATCGACCTTCACCGGGCCGGAGCCGTCGTAGCCGAGCGCCCACTGGGCGATGTCGTTGTGGTGGGCTCCCCAGTCGGTCATCTTGCCGCCGGAGTAGGCCTGCCACCAGCGGTACTCGTAGTGGCATCGCTCGGGAACGTAGGCGACCTCGGGGGTCTGGCCGAGCCAGAAGTCCCAGTCAAGCTCGTCGGGAACGCGGGCTTCCTTGAAGGGACCGCCGACCGGGTTGCGGCCGATGCGGGCCTCGACCTCCTTGACCTTGCCGATCCGACCGTTGCGGACCAGTTCGCAGGCCAGGCGGTAGCGGGCGTCGGAACGTTGCTGGCTACCGACCTGGAAGACCGTGTCGTGTTCCCGGGCGGCCTTGACCAGCACCTTCCCCTCGTCGAGGAACAGGGTCAGGGGCTTTTCGCAGTACACATCAACCCCCGCCTTGATCGCGGCCAGGGCGGGCAGGGTGTGCCAGTGGTCGGGCGTGCCGATGGTCACGGCATCGAGTTCTTCGTTGGCGAACAGCTCGCGGTAGTCCTTGTAGACCTTGATGTCGCCGCCGCCGAGGTCCTCGACCGCCTGCTGGGCATGGCTGGAGTCCACATCACAGACCGCAACGAACTTGACCCCCTCGCGCCCGGCAGCCGATCGCATGATTCCCCGCCCCTGGCCGCCGCAGCCGATGGCAGCCATGACGATCGTGTCGTTCGGGCCAATCTTCCGCTTGGGCTTGCTCGTCGCCTCTTCACGAGCGGCCACAACCTCTCGGGCGTACCAGAGGGGCAGGCCCGCGGCAAGAAGCGCGGTGGTCGAAGCCCTCAAGAACCCTCGACGCGACCAGTTGGCATAGCTCATGGGGTTTGATCTCAATGCGGGTCGGGAAAAAGAAGGGGTCGAGTCCCGGATCGGAACGACACAGAGACCGCTCGAAAGTCCCACCTTAGCAGCGCGAGCGGGCCGACGAAAGCAAGCAACGTCCCGCTCGCTTTGGCAGATCAGCGATCGCTCCGACCCTTCAGCCAACGTTTCCGAGCGGGTCGTTCCTTCTCGATCGGTGCACCCTCGCCGGGTTCAACCACCATCGAGGAAGAGCCGACGGCCTCGAAGGTCGCGGGACGCACGGCCGGATCGACCGGAGCAGAGGCCGAGGCGACCGACTCGGCCGACCGAGCCTCCTCGACCTGAAGCTGACCGAGGGCTTTCTGGGCCAGCGCATTGGCAGGATTGACCTCAAGGACGCGCTGGTAGCGCGAGCGAGCCTCGTCGGTGCGGCCGGTCGCGGCGAGGATGTAGGCCAGGTTTGCCTCGGCCGCGCTGGGACCACCGGCTCGGGAGAGGATGGTCATGGCCTCGTCATCCTGGCCCGAGGCGGCGAGGGCCAGGCCAAGATTGGTCAGGACGCGGGAATCGTTCGGTTCCAGCTCCTCAGCCTTGCGAAGCATTTCGATGGCCTCGTCCCAACGTCCCTGAAGATAGGCGCTGTAGCCGGCGTCGTTCCAGGTCCGGTGGTCCTTGGGAGCGATCTGGGTCGCTTGCTGATAGTGGGGAGCGGCGTCAACAAATTTTCCCTGTCGATCGAGCGCGGCGGCCAGGCGGCGGTGGGCGAGGGCCTGGGTCGATCGGTCCACCTTGCGGTCGATCGCCTCAATGGCCCGTCGATACTCTCCTTCGGCCGCCGGGAACTGCCCCCGAGCCTCGAAGACGCGGCCCAGATCGAGATGGACGTTGACCGTCCGCTGCGAGGTCAGCTCGGGCATCGGCTCGGGGTTCGTCGGCGAGTTGGCATTGGAGGACGTGGCCATGCTGTTCATCAAGGCCGATCCCGCCGCCTCGTCGGTTGAGACGCCCGAATAGGAGGGTTCGTCGGCCTTGCGCATTCGGGAGATGGTCTGGCATCCCGAGGACGCGACCACCGAGAGCAACAGGGTGGCCAACAGCAATCGTCGGCACGAGGAATCACGCCGGAGGGCCCGATCGTTGCCTCGGCGGGCAGGCCCGAGGCGTTCCTGACTCGGCGATCGTCCGATCCCCCAGGGCCGGTCGTTCGAGATCGGCGGCGCGGTGCGGCAGGTCATGAAAATGGCCTCGGGTCAGTTCTGGAAATCCGCGTTCGGGAGCGGGGGAACCGGATAGGTTTCCGGGGCTCGGAGCGACCGATCAAGGACGACTCCGTTGTAAATCTCAGACAGATCTCCTCGACCACCGAGGAAGGGAGAACCGCCGACGATCAAGCGATCCGGGTCAAGCATGGTGCCGTTGCTGGCCGCCAGTTCCAGAACGGCCAGCCGACGGGCCTCGGCCAGACCGGGACGGTTCGGGTCGATCTCGACAAGCAACGGACCGTTGTAGCAATGGAGCAGTGAGACCATGCGGCCGAGCCGTCGCAGGCCGCCGGGGTTCAACTGCTCGCTTCCGGACTGGAAGTCGGTGCGATAGAGGGTGAAGCGGTGGATCTCGGCCCTGGCCTGCTGCGCTCCGAAATTCCGATTCACCGACCAGCCGAGCGGCGGCTCGGCGAAACGCTCGTGCTCACCGATCATTCGGTCCTTGATCGTGTAACCGATGTGATGAGCCGTCCGGGCGATCGGGCCGGGCTGATGGAGGTGTCCCGCTCCGGCGTGTGGCCCCAGAATGGACCCCTGACCGTGCACGTGGATCGGCGCGGGCACCGGTGTTCCCGGAACGATCGGAGGAGGAATCTCCAGGGCTCCGGCAGACTTTTCCATCCGCACCGGGGCAGAGGGAAGAATCGAAATCGATTCGGTTGATCCACTCACCGCGGGGGGAAGCGGAGGCAACGGGTCCTGTGCCCGAACCTGGCTCGTCGAGCCGGTGGCGGCGAGGGCCGCGCCGAGCAGGGCCGCGCCGAGCGTTCGTCGATCATCTCGCATGGGTCTTCTCCCGGCCGATGGAAAAGGGTCTGGTCCGAGGATCAGTCCGCGAAGCCGTGCGGCCCGACGACCCACTGGTCTTCACTCTGGAAATGCTTCATGACCTGGAACGGATCGAGATAACTGGTCGTGGATCGGTGTGGGTGGCGGGTTTTCCCTTCGAGGCGACCGAGGAAGTAGAATTCCAGGTCGTTGGGCTCCTGATACAGCTCTCCGGGGCCGGGAGCGGCCTGGCCGTCGATCGGCTCGACGAGTTCGGGCGTCACGAGCACGATCAGCTCGGTTTCATTCGTTTGAATGACGTTTCGGCTAAACAAGGGGCCGAGGACCGGGAGATCGCCGAGCAGGGGAACTCGCTGGGTCGAGCCGTTGGTCCGTGTCGAAAAGAGCCCGGCGATGGCCAGCGTCTGGCCTTCCCGCAGTTGCACCACGGTTCGGGCGCTGCGTTCGGTCAGGCCGGGAACCGCGGTGCCGGCGACGGCGATGCCGGTGTTCTGGTTCAGTTCGGAGAAGATCGGCTGCACGTCGAGCCGGATCGAATCGTCTTCCATGATCGTCGGCAGGAATTCGAGCAAGGCGCCGAAGTCTCGGAACTCGATCGTGATCGTCGCCACGCCGCCGATGCCGATCTGAGGGACCGGGAAGGGGAAGCTTCCCCCGGCCAGGAACCGGGCAGGCTGACCGTCGAGGGTCATCAGGGTCGGCTGGGCGAGAATGCGGACCAGATCGTTCTGCCGCAGAGCATTGAGATAGAGCCGGAAATCGCCGTCGTTGAAGATACCGAACAGTTGCGTGTCGAGCGGGTCGGCAAAGAGCATTTGCTCGATGCCGAGCAACGGCTGAAACTGGGTCACTCCGGCCACGCCGCCGACGACCGAATTGATGTCGGTTCCGTCGGTCATCCGTTGAAAGTTGACACCAAGCTGTCGTAATCCGGTGCGGTTGATCTCGGCGATCTTGACCTTCAGCATCACCTGCCTAGGCCCTCGGACCTTCACGCGGTTGACCACGACCAGGCCCGGCTGAACACCCGAGGGGCTGGCCGCCGCCGGGGGCACGGGGGTTCCGAGCGCTGGTTCCTCAGCGCTAAATCCGAGGTCGCTGGCCACACTGCCGACCGCCGCCTGGCCCGAGAGGCGAAGCTCCGATCGGACCAGTTCCAGCACATCGGCCATCACCTTCGAATTGGCCACTTGCCCTTCGAGGATGACGTTCTGGGCAACCTGACGCACCGTGATGTCTGAGCCTTCGAGAATCGTATTGATCCGTTCTTCGAGCGCCGATTCGTCGATCGACACCACGGCTTCGAGCGTCTGCACGAGGTTCCGTTCCTGATCGATCAGGCGAACGGTCGCCCGGCCAAACCCGACCCCAATCACGTTGAGGAACCGCAGGTCAAGTGCCTCAGGGTCGGTCAGCGGCTGCACCTCGATCACGCCATCGTTGTCGTAACTGATCAACGTGTCGGTCGAGAGGGGTCGGGTGAGCCGAAACAGTTGAGAACGCCCGATGATCAGGTTGACTTCCGAGGGGGGCAGATCCACCGCCTCGATCAGGGTTCCTTGTTCGGGGACCGGAAACGGTTCGGGTTCCTCAGGCTCCTCCAGAACCGAAGGCAGCCCGGCATCTCCGGGAGGAGGGACCGGAGGCGTGTCGGTCTGAATTCGAATCAGGCCGCCCGCCGGCGCTTCGGGAGCGGGGATCACCGGCGGGGCAACGACCGGAGGGGCCGCACTCGGAGGCGCCACCACCGGGGGGACCGCATTGGGAGGCGGAATGTCCGTCTCCTGAGCGTGCAGCCCGGAACCTCCCAGGCAGAGCCCCACCAGGGGGAGCATGACGAAGCATCGCACGGCCCCAAGAACCGGCCGACTTCGGACGTGAGTGTGTCGCACCTGGAACACCCGGTATCCTCCGATGAGTTACCCGGATCGGCCTTCATCGCCATTGATCCGGTCCGGCCGTATGACTCGTGCGGATTCTGTGGACTTTAAGGCCACGATAATCAGTTGATCGACCGGACCTGCTCCCAACTTAAGCCGATCCCGCGCACTTGCCCGACCGGCCCCGAACCCGTCACAATGCGGGACCGGCCTTCACGCGACATCGACCCCGATGGCCGGACTTGACCTTCTCGATCGCATAAAGGCCCGCTCGTGTTCCGGGCCGAGGAATGTTTCATGACCGGTCAGCAGCGGCTTGGGTTCGGAATCGACACACTCGACGCGTTACTCGGCGGCGGATTGCTGCCAGGAACCCTCACGGTGATTGCCGGGGCCACGGGAGTGGGCAAGACCCAGCTCGGCCTTCGCTGGGCCGATCAGGGACGCCTGGCCGAAGGTCATCGCGGCGTCCTCTGCGATCTGACCAGCCGAGGCGACGCACAAAACCACGCCGCCTACGCCCGATCGCAGTTCGACTGGTCGATCACCCCCTACCGAAGCGACACGAACCTCGATCTCGCCTCGGTCTGGGACTTCGACCGCGAGCTCGGCGACTACTTCCACCCGTTCTCGAAAACCGGCCGCCGCGTCACTCGTCGCGACCTCGAATACGACGACTGGCACGCCTGGAAGACCGACCTGGCCCGCGTCTTGCGCAAGTCGGTCGAGTTCTTCTATGCCCAGTTTGTCCGAGGAGTGCGCCGTGTGGTCATCGACGGAATCGAACCGAGCGACCGCATGAGCGAGTCGATCCAGTTCGAGTTCTTCGAGTACCTGTATCACCAGATCCTCCGCAAGGAGGACGACTGGGCTGCCCGCGAGCTGTTCCGCGAACACTATCGGGCCAACGAGCCGAAGGTGATGGCCCACCGCTACGACCACGCCTCAATCGGCTGCCTCTACCTCTACACCACCCCTCACGTCCTGCTCGACGACCTGATGACCCAGCCGATCGGCGAAGGGGACGTCTTCTCCAACGCCAATACGATCATCCTCATGGGCCGCACCCGCCACGAAGGGCGGATGGGCCGCTCGCTTTACGTGGCCAAGCACCGAGGGAGTGCCTGCTCCGACGCCATCGTGCCGTATCGGATCACCGATCACGGGCTGGAATTCGAGCCGAGTTGATCCGATCGATCGGGAAGTCTTCTCAGCGCCGAAGGGGCATTGAGCGAGGGTCCTGGGCAATGACCGCATCCGCGATCGACTCGGGCAAGAACTCGACGACCCAGTAGCGGCCCACCTTCCAGTCCTTTTCGCCTCGATCGGCGTTCACCACGTAGGAATCGAGCCGGTGGAAGCGGTGGTCCTGAGCCGTCGCTTCCATCCAGCGCTGAAACTCGGGCGATTCGAGCGGCGAGTCATACGAATCGACGTGAAAGAGCACGTAGCGAAGCGGTCGATCGGCGGGAGACGAGTCCGCCGGTCGACGGGGAGCGTAGATGGCCTGGTTGCAGAGATAGCTGGCGGAGATGCCGGTGATCCACTGCTTCGGCTCAAAATCAAGGCCGAGGTCGGCCTTCAAACAGGCGATCTCGGCCGATCGCGCCTGCTCGGGCCAGAACCAGCGGGCGAATTCACGGTCGCGGGCGGCGCTGATCATATGATAGGGCGAAGTGACTGCCTGAAGCAGGTTGCCGGCGCCGATCACGAGCAACACCCCCACCGCCAGAACCCGCAGGCGAACGGCCCGCCGATCCGATCGAACGAGCCCCACCAATCGGCCCGCTCCCAGTCCTGCCAGCAGACAGACCGCCGGCGCAAGATGCTGGGCGATCCGGGCCTCTCCACCATAGGGGTAGCGTCCCAGACCCGCTGCCAGCAGGTTCAAGGCAAACGGCAAGGCCAGCATGGCGGCCAGGGCATAGCGCTTCCCTCGAATGAGGGCCAGGAGGCCGACGGCCACGGCGAGCAAGGTGAGAACGCTGCCGCCGTCGTCTCCGCCAATCGGGTAGGCAAGCAGGTTCCCGGCGTGAATCCGGGCGAGCCAGATCACGGTCGCCAGCACGCCCTCGCTCAAGGGAGGGAAGGCGTTCGACCAGTACGGAATCAGATATTCCGTCCGCAGCCATTCGCTCTGCGCCGTCGCCAGATGGAAGTGAAACAGGGCCAGAAACGTCAACGCCGAGGACAAACCCACGCCGACATATGCGGCCCAGATCCGACGGGATCGAGTCTTCCAGACGCTCGGAAGCAGGGCCAGGGCGACCCCTCCGACCACAAACACGGCTGTGAGCGAACCGGCCAGGGCGATCGGCGCCACGATCGCGAGCAACCAGAGCCGGCGCGATCGGTGCGGTTCCTTCAACCAGAGGACCGCGAGCAAGAGAACGGCCGTCGCCGCGAGCAGGTCGGTGGCGTACGACTTCACCTCGTTCCCGTGCCGAATCGGCGAGTAGGCGACCGCCATGATGCCGACGGCAATCGGATACCCCCAGCCGGGAACGCTTCGCTTCACCAGCCGATCGAACAGGACCAGGCCCCCGATCGCGCACACCGTCGGGAACAGGCGAAGCGTCCACTCGTTGTACCCGAGCAGCTTGACGACCGTCAGCTCGGCCCAGAGAAAGAGGATCGGGCAGACCTGCAAGTAGTCGAGTGGCCCGGCCAGGTCGCGGTAGCCTCGGCTGATGAAGTTGACCGCGACGAACGCCTCGTCGTGCCAGAGCGGATAGCGCAGAAGCCATCGGATCAGCCGCAAGGCAATCCCGAGTGCCAGAAACCCGAGGGCCCATCGCCGGATCAATCGGGGATCGGCCAAGGGCCTCTCGGAATCGGTGGGGAGTGACGAACTCACAGGACGACCCCTCCGGGCAGCAGAAGAATCCAGACCGGATCACGCTTGCATTGAACTCGATCAAACCCGCTCGAATCCGAGGCATTCGTTCATAAATTCATCGGAATCTCGGAGTCAAGGCCTTGAACCCTGAGCCGCTGCCGTGATCATGGGGCATCGCGGGTTACCCGTCCTCAAGCTGCCCGGAGGCATCGACGAGGGCCTGCACGGCGACCCGGAACCGTTGACGGGCCTGGGGACCAGCCGAGGCGAAGGCCGAGGCAAAGTCGTCTCCCTCGACCCAGCAAACGACCTCCATCACCTGCCGGGTCATGAGTTCGAGCATCTCGTCGATTGTCGGCGTGGCGACGGGAACCGGCCCGGAGCGCGCCAGGTCGCGAAGCTCGCCGAGAGTGCCTCCCGGAAACGGGGGGACCTCCGTGTTGGGAGACGTGGCACCTGGCTCGGTGTCGGCCTCAGCTCGACCGCGACGAGGAGGGGGGCCGAACCCGTCGTCCTCGTCGCTGCGGCGGGCTCGGGGTTCCTCGGGCATGTCGCCGCGACCAGGGAGGCGTTCGTTCGGATCGCGGGGCAGGCCGGGATTGGGGTAGAACTTGCCGTCGGCGCCGACTCGGCCTTCGCCTGGGCCAATTTGACCGGCTCCCACCAGATCGTTGCGGACCCTGGCGACCAGATCGCGACTGACCCCCAGCTCTCGGGCGAGCTGGCGATCGGAGCGTTCGGGATCGAGCCGCAAGCGGATCTCGACGGCCCGGCGACGCTCTTGACGGCGGAGCGGAAGGCCATGCGTCAGGTTCGCCCCGGCGGCGAAAAGGAGCGCCTCGTTGTACGATCCGGCATGAACCTGTGCAGGAATCTTTGGCCGATTCTGCGACACGAAGGCCGCGTGGCGGTGGAAGCCGTCGGCCAGGAGCCACTGGCCGTCCACGTCGAAGACCGTGACCGGCGGCAGGTCTTCGCTCGCCTCGGCGTAGCGTTCGATGGTCTCCGGATCGAGCTGATCGCGCAGGTTCAAGGCGGGATCGAGCACGATCTCATCGACCGGCAATTCACGAGCATCCATGGGCGGCCCTCCCTGGCCGCTCGGGCTGTTCGATTCCGACGGCCCCGCCGAGCGATCCGGAGCGGGGTCGACACGAGGCAGACTCTATCGCAAGATGCCGGGGCTGTGAACCGCAACTCGGGACAGAGCGGGAACGTCTCTCATGCAACTTCGGATTGTCGTCACCGGCGCGAGCGGGCAGCTCGGCGCTTATGTCCTCGACCGGCTCGGGCCTTCGGGTCACGAGGTCATCGGCTGGAGCCGGTCCTCACCCGGCCACCGGTCCGGCTTTCCGATCGAGCAAGTCGATCTGCTTGACCTTGAAGCCATCAGTCGGGCGATCGAACGCGACCAGCCGGATACGATCCTCCACCTGGGCGCGATCAGCTCTGTCGACCAGGCCTTCCGAGACCCCGAAACCGCCTTCGCCGTGAACGCCAGGGCCACCGGCTTCATCGCCGCCCGGGCCGACGTGAGCGGCTGCCGGGTCGTCTATGCGTCCACCGACATGGTCTTCGACGGCGTTCGAGGCTGGCGTGAGGAAGAGGACGACGCCGAACCGATTTCGACCTACGGCGCCTCGAAAAAGGAGGGGGAGCGCCAACTCTTTCTTCCCTACCCCAGCGCTCTGAACAATGCCGTGGTGCGGCTGAGCCTGCTCTACGGCCCCTCCCGAATCGGGAAGCCGACAACCCTGGATCGGGTCTTCGATGCCTTGCGAGCCGGTCAGCGGCAAGCCTTCTTCGTCGATGAGTTCCGCACCCCCCTCGACTACGCCACCGCGGCCGATGCGATCGTCCGGATGGCCGAGGAACGGGAGCATTCGGGGGTCTTCCACCTGGGAGGCATCGAGCGGCTGACCCGGTTCGAGATGATCGGCCGGCTTGCTCTGCATGAGGGCTTGCCCGTGGACCTGATCGGCCAGAACCGCCAGGAAGACGTGCCCGCCCCCGAGCCTCGACCGCGTGACATTTCGCTCGATTCGAGCAAGATCGAGGCCGCGCTTCGAGGGCTCTCGCGGCCAACCCTCGAAGCCGGGCTCGACCGTTGCCGCGCCGAGCCCTGAGCGACCCTCGACCGGCGGTTCAACCGCGAAGATGGCCGTTGCCGAAAACGACCCACTTGGTCGTGGTCAATTCTCGGAGCCCGCAGGGGCCTCTGGCGTGGAACTTGTCGGTACTGATGCCGATCTCGGCCCCAAGGCCAAGCTGACCGCCGTCGTTGAACCGGGTGCTGGCGTTCACGAGGACGGCCGAGCTATCCACCTCGGTCACGAATCGGCGGGCCGCGCGGAGGTCGTCGGTCACGATCGTCTCGGTGTGCCCTGAGCCGAATCGGGCAATGTGGCTCATGGCGGCGTCGAGGTCGTCCACGACACCGACGGCGAGAATCAGATCGAGGTACTCGGTGTCCCAGTCCTCGGCCGAGGCGGGAGTCATTGACGGCACGATCGCGCGGCTGGCCTCGTCGCCGCGCAGTTCGACGCCGACCTTGGACAGGGCTTCGGCGGCATCCGGGAGGAATCGGGAGGCGATGTCGCGGTGAACGAGCAAGGTTTCGGCCGCGTTGCAGACTCCGGGACGCTGGGCCTTGGCGTTGAGGATGATCGAGACGGCCATCGCCGGGTCAGCCTTCGCATCGACATAGACGTGACAATTGCCTTGATAATGCTTCAGGACCGGCATCTTTGCCTCGGCCACGACCCGACGGATGAGGCTCTCGCCCCCCCGAGGGATCGCCAGGTCGATGAATTCGGGCATGCCGAGCAACAGGCCGACGGCCTCGCGGTCGGTCACGCCGACATACTGCACCGCCTCGCGGGGCAGGCCCGAGGCGTCAAGCTGATCGGCGAGCACGGCATGCAGGGCCAGGTTTGTATGGCGAGCCTCCTTGCCGCCGCGAAGAATGACCGCGTTGCCGCTCTTGACGCAAAGGGCCGCGGCGTCGGCGGTCACGTTCGGTCGGCTCTCGTACATCATGAAGATGACGCCGAGCGGCACGCGGAGCTTTGTCACGTCCAGACCGTTCGGGCGCCGGTAGCCTTCGATCACCTCGCCCACCGGATCGGGCAGGGCGGCCACTTCTTCCAGGGCGACGGCGATCTGATCGACGCGGGCCGGGTTGAGTGTCAGGCGATCGACGGCCGCCGAGGTCAGGCCGAATTCGGGAGCGGCCGCAACGTCCCGGGCGTTGGCGTCGAGAATGGTCTCGACGTTGGCGCGCAGGGCCTCGGCCGATCGCGTCAGCCAATCATTCTTTGCGGCCCCCGACGCCGAGGCGAGCGATCGGGAGGCGGCCTTGGCCCGGCTTGCGAGCGATCGGCACTGGTCGAGAAGGGACTCGGACATCACCTGTGAAGCCATCGGATTTCGTTCCGTCGTTGAAGCGTAAGTGAGCGTGGTTCGATCAATCAACGCGAGGGTCGCATCGCCGACCAGACCTTCACGGCATCGGCCATCGGCCCCACGTCGTGGACCCGGACGATGTCGGCCCCCGCCTCGATCGCCAGCAGGGACGACACGACCGAGGCGGTCGTCCGCTCCGACACGTCCCGGCCGGTCAGGGCTCCCAGGAACCGCTTGCGAGACGTGCCGATCAGGATCGCGCAGCCCAGCCCGGCGAATCGATCGAGATGGCGGAGCAACTGCCAGTTGTGGTCGGCGGTCTTGCCGAACCCGATGCCAGGATCAATGGCGATCCGCGATCGATCGATCCCGAATGACTCGGCCCGGTCGATCCGAAACGCCAGAGCGTCGTAGACCTCGGTCACGACATCGGCATACGTCGGGTTCGCTTGCATCGTTCGCGGAGAGCCTTGCATGTGCATCAAGACGACCCCGGCCCCGGACTCGGCCACCACGCGGGGCATCTGGTCGTCACCGAGCAACCCCTGGATATCGTTGATCACCGCGGCTCCGGCCCGGAGCGCGGCCTGGGCAACCTCGGCCTTGGTCGTGTCAATCGACAGGGGGACCCCGATGCGGCTGGCAAGGGCTTCGACGACGGGAACCACCCGGCGGATCTCCTCGTCGATCGAGACGGGATCGGCGCCGGGTCGGCTCGACTCGCCGCCGAGGTCGAGCAGATCGGCCCCCGCTTCGACGAGTTGCTCGGCCCGACGCACGGCGGTCGGGAGGTCGGGAATCAGGCCGCCGTCGGAGAAACTATCGGGGGTCAGGTTCAGGATGCCCATGATCGCCGGACGACGAACGACCCGGCCGGGCAGCGACCAGTCGGCCAGGCCCGGCAGGATTCCCAGCACCACGAACGCGATCAACAGCAGGAACAGGTCAGACGACACCGGCAGAGCTTCCGATCCGAACCGATGCCCCGGTGACGGCGAGGCCCCCGGCCGATCAATCGGCCGGACTGGGGGCTCCCCGAGCGATTACCAGGGCTCCTCCATCATATTAACGATATCGACCGCCGCGCGGCGAATGGCTTCCTGGTAGGCTAGAAAGGCGGTCTCGCCCGGCTCGGGGAAGAAGGGGACGGTCTGCGTGAGCGTGACCTTGGGAGGTTCCTTGTCGGGATCGGTCGGATTGCGGAGGTCTTCCCAGCTCACCTCGATGGTCAGGTCGGCGAACAACTGACGGGGCAGGTTGTTCGGGCTGACGACGGCGTTGAACTTTGGTGCGTAAAGCACGGTGCCGGAGAGGATCGTATCGGCCTTCTCGGCCGAATCGACCACCCGGTAGGTAGTGCGGTCCTCGATCTCCTTGATGAGTTCTTCTTGCAATCGGATGTTGAGATCATCCCGAAAGGAGTAGGAGCGAAAGATCGGCACGTAGACGGTGCGAATCGACTCGTCGAACGGGGCCCGCAGCGTGTAGCCGCACCCCCCGCCGATCGTGGCCAGGGCGGCGATCGCGGCGAGCAATGCGCAGGGGCCGGGGCCGCATCGGGGTTTGGTTCGAGCCATCGCCATCACGGGACCTCCTGTGCCGGCTCTCCGCCGGGCGCCTCGGGGCGCGTCCTTGATTCTGATCGGGTCGTGTTCGGGACGATCGTCACCTGATCAGGGGCCGATCGACGTGCCGGGACCGAGCCCGCCGGGGTTCCCCGAGCTGATTCCCTGTGCAAACGGGTCGTTGCCGCCGGGCTGAACCATCATCTTCGAGGGGGCGGTTTCCTTGCGCGGCATCTTGGCCAACTCGGCCAGCTGGACGCGGGCCTTCTCGGCCCACTCGCTCCGAGGCCACTTCTGTACGATGCCACCGAAATAGTATTCCGCCGAGATGACATAGCCGGCGCTCCGATACCATTCGCCCATCGTGTAGTCGCGTTCGGCTTCCTGATCGGCGATCAGGTCGAGGGTGTGGTAAAGGTCGTCCGAAGTGCTGGTCAGGCGTTCGGGGAACAGTTGCATGGCCCGCTTCGCGGTATCGCGGGCCTCGGCCAGGCCGGTAAAGTCGTACTCGGGACCAATGTAGGCGTTAAGCTTCGAATCGACGCTCGACATCAAGGCATCGTGAAGCAACGGGCTCTTGGGGTGATCGTTGGCGAGCTGATCGTAATAAAAGCCCGCGGATTCGTGATCACCGGCGCTGGCGTAGTGGTCGGCGATGAGCTTCACGGCGTCGTCGGCCAGCGGTCCGGCCGGGTCGTTCTGCCGAACGTGTTCGAGCACGGAGACAGCATGGCCGCCGGTGTCGATCAGCGGCAAACCCCCGCGGAACCGGGCATGCCAGGGCAGGGGGGGCTGGTCGTCGGCGGGTCGAACCTGATTGAGCCAGGTCTGCGCGATCTGGAATTCCCGAGACACCGCCTCGTCGAGGTGCGGGGTGCCCGGATATTCCTTGAGCAACTCTTCAAACGTGTCGTGTGCCCCGACGTAATTCCCTTTCTTGAAGCGAATTTCGCCCAGGTAGTAGAGCGACCGCATCCCCCAAGGCGATCGGCGGCGGTCGAAGTCGTCGAGCCCCTCCAGTTCCGTGAGGGAGTCGGCAAATCGCTTGATGCCTGACGGCCGCTCCTTGCGGGCGATCCGGGCGAAGGCCCGTTCGGCGGCGTCGAGATCGCCTTGCAGATAGAGTTGTTCGGCCGCCTCGAACTCGGCGGCTCGCTGGTCGTCGGTGGGAACTTCCTTCGAGGCCCAACCGTCGGGCTGAAGGATCAAGCCTCCCACGCGGCGCACCCGATCATCAGATCGAGGAGCGCCGATCCAGCGGGACATCAAGGCCTGGCTTTCGGGCGCCTCGACGTCCGCTCCCCGCTGGGCGGCCGGAAGCACTCCGCGGAGCCCGGGAGACGAGCCGCCCCGGCAGCCGACCGTGGCCAGCGCGACCGCCATCGCCAGCACGGCCACCGCGAGGTCCGGGGAAGGGAAGGTCCAGGATCGGGACAGGGGCTCGGACATCCGTGTCTCGCTCCGACTGACTGAGTCGGCTCAGAAAGAGGCCGCGTCGACCCCACCGGCCGACCCGCTTCGCGTCCATCCTCACACCAACCGGTTGCGGGCGCCGTTCCTGGCGGCGGCCCGAGCCGATCAGACGAACGAAAGGAGGCGTGGCCTTCGGCCCATCAGATGGCTGATGATCGCCCCGACGGTCGACCGCACCGGCCCAAGCACTTCCGGATGCCCCCAGGTCGCTTTCCAGGCATCGCCGGGAGACGCGAGGGCTCGGATCGCGTCGAGCGTCGCGGCCGAGAGGGTCGCAACGTGCGGCTGACCGGGGCGGCAATCGGCGCACAGGACACCGCCGGTGGCCAGGCCGAAGGCAACCCGATCGTCGAAGGCCGTCGGCGGTCGGCCGCAGTGAACACAGGTATCAAGTGCCGGCATCAAACCCAACTCCCGGAGACAGGCCAGCTCGAACCGGAGTGTCCGGCTCGGGCGAGAGACGGGATCGCCCAGGTGACGAAGGGTCACTCGGGCCGCGTCGAACAGCTTCGGGTGCGGGTCGTGGCGGTCGGTCAGGGCGTCGAGCAACTCGGCGACGTAACAGCCGGCGTAGAGGGCCGCGAGATCGCGGCGAAGTGGTTCGAAGTGCTCGTCAAGCACGGCCTCGGTCAGCAGGTCGAGGGCATCGGACGCCTTGTGAAGCACCACGATATCGCAGACGCTCAACAGGTCAAGCCCGGACTGAAACGGCGACTTCAGCCGCCTTGCCCCCTTGGCCAGGGCCGAAACCTTCCCCAGCTCTCTCGTAAAGAGCGTCAGGACCCGACTGGTCTCGAAAACCTCGACCGATCGGATCACCAGGGCAGGGGTGCGAATCGCGGCCAAAGGGGGAAGTTCCGTCGTTGGTTCAATGTCCCGGATTAGCCGACCGAGTGTTCCAGGCTCTCCCTCGGCCGCAGGTCGATCCGAACTCTCCGGATCGAGTGATCCCCCACTTCGATCACGGTGAACTCAACCCCGCGATCGAGGAACGAAACGCCCGGCTCGGGCAAGCGGCCGAGGGCATTGAATGCGAATCCGCCGATGGTCTGGTAGTCGGCATCGGTCGGCAGGTCGAGGTCGAGCCGTTCGTTCAGGTCATCAAGACTCATACCGGCATCGACCTCGTAGAGCGACTCGGCAATCAGAACGACCGGATCTTCCGGAGTCGGATTATCATATTCATCGTCGATCGCCCCGACGATTTCTTCGAGCAGGTCTTCGAGCGTGACCAGGCCGGCGACACCGCCGTACTCGTCGAGCACGACGGCCAGGTGAACACGCTGTCGGCGCATCTCGTCGATCAGGTCCGAGGCTCGCTTGGTTTCCGGCACGCGGAGCGGCGGTCGAACCAGGCGTCGCAGCCGGACCGTGTCGAGACTCGATCCGTCGAGGATTTCGCCAAAGAGATCCTTCGCATAGAGAATTCCAACGATGTCGTCGCGATTCTCTCCAAAGAGGGGGATCCGGCTGTGGCCCGACGAGATGATCGTCCGGGCCGCTTCGGCCGCGGGGGTACTCGCGGCCAGGGCGACCATCGCGGATCGGGGAGTCATGATCTCTCCCACGTCACGCCGTTCGAGCGCGACCAGGTGTTCGATCCGATCGCGGGTGGCCTCGGTCAATTCATGCTCCGCCTCGGCGGCGGAGCGGAGTGACCGGATCTCGACCTCGACGCTCAGGGGGCGAGGCCGGGTGGTGCGACGCGGGCCTTTCCGTCGGCGATGAACGGCGGCCTCAAGGGCAGCACCCGCCGAGAGAACCGGCACGGCCAGGCGGTTCAGCACCTGGATGATCGGCCACGACCAGTCAAGCACCGCCTCGGCATGCACGCGACCGGCAACCCCGGCGATCACGCGAAGAATCAGGCCCGCCACGATCCAGACGGTGATCAAGGCCCAAGCGTTGACGATCGCCGGATGATTGGCCTCGGCGACGCCGAGCAGAGCGAGCAGCAGCAAGCCCGAGGCCGTGGCATGGACGGCGCACGAGCGTTCGGTGCGTTCCCAATCGGCCTCGATCGCGTCGGCCCGATCGGGCCGGCCGTTGGCCTCGCACTGCGCTTCCAACTGACTGCGAGAGTAGGTCAACAGGGCTCGGGAAATCAGGACCGCCAGGCCGTGCCAGGCGGCGATCAGTAGAGCCGCGACCAGGATGATCCCGAAGGCCAAGGCGCTCAAGAACCTGCCTCCTGTGCCGATGCCTTGAACTCGCTCCCCTCAAGGTCGCGAGGGGGACGGGCGATGCCCAGAACCTCGAGGATCTCGTCCTCCCGACGCCGCATCCGAATGCGTTCCTGCTCGGAGAGGTCGTCGTAACCACACAGATGAAGCAGTCCGTGAACCAAGTACAACGCGAATTCCGCGTTGGGGTCAAGGCCGCACTGGCTTGCGACCGAGACGGCCATCTCGGCCGAGATGACCAGATCACCGGAGAACTCGGGCGTTTCCGGCTCCGAGAGGAGGAAGCTGACCACGTCGGTCGGCCAATCGTGATCGAGGTGGCGTCGATTGACCTCGTGAATCGTCTGGTTGTCCACGACGGCGATCGACAGGCAGCCCTGGTCGACCCCTTCCAGTTCCAGGGTGCGGCGAGCCAGAGAGCGGACGCGGTCGGGATCGAGGCGGAGGTGCCTTTGCGTATCGCTCAGGTCGATCTCCAGCGTCGGCCGGTCAAGATCGTCGGGGGATGCGGTCATCGGGGTGTCAGGCAGTTCGTTGCTGGGGGTACTTCACGCGGCCGTGGTAGATGCCGATGAGGGATTTGGTAATGCTGTCTCGGATGGCGGCGATCTCTCGGATCGTCAGCTCGCACTGGTCGAACTGCCCATCGCGGAGGCGCTTGTCGATCAAGTCCTCGACCAGCCCTTCGAGCCGGGCGGGGGTCGGGTCGGACAGGGCCCGGCTGGCACTCTCGGAGGCATCGGCCATCATCAGGATGGCCGCCTCCTTGGTTTGCGGTTTCGGGCCGGGATAGCGGAAGGCACTTTCGAGGACGATCGAGGCGTCGGGGTTGCCGTCTCGTCGGCGGTTGGCCTCGTGGTAGAAGTATTCGACCAGGGTCGTGCCGTGGTGCTGCTCGATCAGGTCGATGATCCGGGCCGGCAGATTGTGCTGGCGGCCCAGTTCGACGCCGTCTTTCACGTGACCGATAATGATCAAGGTACTCATCGCCGGCGCCAGGTTCGCATGCCGGTTGACCGTGCCGGGGGTCTGGTTCTCGATGAAGTAGTTCGGCTTGAGCATCTTGCCGATGTCGTGGAAGTAGGCCCCGACCCGGACGAGTAGGCCATCGCACCCGATCTTCTCGGCAGCGGCCTCGGCGATCGTGCCGACGGTGATCGAGTGATTGTGCGTGCCGGGAGCGCGTCGAACCAGTTCTTGCAACAACGGGTGGTTCACATCGCCAAGTTCCAGGAGACTGATGCCGGTGACGATCCCGAACATGCGCTCGACATAGGGAAGGCTGCCACCGAGGAGGAACCCGGTCAGCAGTCCCCAGCCGGCCCGAATGCCGCTCTCGGCGGCAATCAATTCCACGGGTTGCTCTTGCCAGAGTCCGGCAGCGGCCGAGAGCGCCGCATAGCCGAGGGCCGCCACGGCTCCGACCTGAATCGGCTTGGTCCGCGTGCGGACCTCCCCGAGCAAGAGGATCCCGGCGGCCGTTCCTCCCATCAGCATGATGAAGTAACCCAGGCCCGTCCCCAGCGCGAGGCTGATCAGCAGGCTCGTGCCGAAGGTGAAGACCAGTGCCGTCATGGGAGTATAGGCCACGGCGAGCATCAGAGCCGCCAGGGCGATCGGGATCAACTCGGCCCCCCAGGGATGAATGGCGATCAACCGACTCAGCCCCAGCGCCAGCACGGCAACGAAGCAGAGGGCCGAGATCCGAATCGGATCGCGGGCGATCCTGGGGTCGAACCGCTGAAGCAAGGCCCCCGTCAAGCCGTACAGGCTTGCCACCAGAACGACAAAGGCCCCGACCCGCTTCAGGCGGTCGGCCGAAGTCATTGAAGCCAGCGAGGCCTGATGGTCGAGCCGGAGCAGTTCCAGTTGATCCTCGGTAATAATGCGACCCCTCTCGACGAGCAACTGCCCCCGAGTATAGGTGTCGTAGTAGTCTCGGACTCGATTCCGAGCCCGCTGTCGAGCCTCGGCTGTGGCTTCCTTCTCGAAGTGGAGGGTCGTCGTCTGGGCCAGGCGTTCGGCGACCAGGCCGAACAGAGTCTTACCCAGCTCAGGGGAATTGAACGTGGCGATGAAATCCTCGGCGACCAGGCCATCGGGACGCACGAGGCGTTCGGGGAAGACGCGGTCTCGACTCACCGAGACGCGGCGATCATCCTGCAAGACCTGGATCATCGTGCCCGATTCTTCGTCGAGCGGAAGCAGGCCCCTGCCGAGGACACCGTGGCGGATGATCGGCGCGAAGGCCTCGGCGATCGAGCGGCGGAGGTCGTCGCGACGCAAGGGAGTGTCGCTCGCCTCGCGGAGATCTTCGAAGATATTCGCATCAAGGCCCCAGGATTCAACCACATCGGGGGGCAACGATGCGATTGTCTCGCGTCGAGCGTTGGCCACCGTTTCGACGAGGTCTTCCAAGAGTTTCTGGAGTTCGAGAATCGGCGCAGGGTCGTTCGAGAAAATTGGAGAGATCTGCCGGGCGGCTTGCTCTCGGAGGCGGTTGGTCTGAACGAGGTTCAAGCGCTGGAATTCAGGGACGTTGACCCGAAGGTCTCGCGTCGCCCGCTGGCCGACTCGGTACGGGAAGGCCGGCCCGGAGCCGCAGACGATCGCCGCGCTGATCAGAGCCGCGAGCACGGCGGGGATCAGGCAGGCGAGGCGCTGGCGCTGCCGGGTGAGTCGGCTTTTGCGGAGGTCGATCAACTCGGCCCCGCGCAATTGCGCGCGGACGGGCTTGGGCTTGCGTTTACCAGGCGTCATGGGGAGAAGCTCCGCCGGTCGGCCGGCATGGCGTCAGAACCGTCGCTCACGGATGCTCCGGGGCAAGGCCCGGTTCGGATCGTGGAGAGTCGCCCGGTGAGCCCGCCGAGTCGAGCGGGGAAGGGGCGGCCATCATCCCCGGCTCGATCGGAGAGCCGGTACGCTCGTAGGCATTAACGATCGCCTGGACCAGGGGGTGACGCACAATGTCGGAGCGATCCAGACGAACGACCCCGATGCCGTCGATCCCTTCGAGCCGCCGGACGGCGTCGGAGAGGCCATCGGGGGTTCCGGGTTCGAGGTCGACCTGGGTCGTGTCTCCGGTGACGACGATCCGGGCGTCGGTCCCCATGCGGGTCAGAAACATCTTCATCTGATTGACGGTGGCGTTCTGCCCTTCGTCCATGATGATGACCGCCTCGTTGAGGGTCCGGCCTCTCATGTAGGCCAGGGGGGCGATCTCGATCAGGTCGTTGCTCATGTAACGGCGAAGCTGCTCGTAGTCCATCAAGTCGCGCAGGGCGTCGAGCAACGGGCGAAGGTAGGGGTTGATCTTCGCTTCCAGGTCGCCCGGAAGGAAGCCGAGGCGTTCCCCGGCCTCGACGGCCGGACGAACCAGGACGATCTTCTTGATCTCTCCCCGACGCAGGGCTGCCACGGCGGCGGCGACGGCCAGGTAGGTCTTGCCGGTGCCGGCCGGACCGATGCAGAAGACCAGCGAGTTCTCCAGCAAGGCTCTCAGGTAGCGGGTCTGCCCGTCGGTCCGAGGGCGGACCAGGCGGTTCCCTTCCCGGATCTCGACGTTCGAGACGCCTGAACCGCCGTCGATGGGAGTGACCGCGTCGATGGCGTCGGCAACGTCCTGAGTGGTGATCATCCGCTGTCGTCGGTAGCGGCGGCGCAAACCTTCGAAGACCCGGGAGGCACGATCCACCCGATCCGATTCTCCCTCAAGCCGGATCTCTCCGTTCCTGGCGAGGACCTTGACTCCCAGCGCATCCCGGACCTGGCGGAGAAACTGGTCACGGCTGCCGAAGATTGCCAGCTCCTCGTCGTGATCGGCCAGGCGAATCGTCACTGCCTGCATTCAAGTTCCTACCTTGCCACACAGCGATGCCAGGCGCTCTGAACACGAGAAGGCCGGCCCGCCGAATCACCCGTATTATTGGACAATGGAGCCATCGAAGGCAACGGTCCTTCCAGACACACCGGATCGCGCCAAGGTTCCGACGGATCAGGCCGGCCCGAAGATCAGCCAGTAGCCGTAGGCCACAGGACCGGCAAAGAGCAACGAGTCGAGCACGTCAAGCACTCCGCCGAATCCGGGAAGGGTGGCCGACGAGTCCTTGCGTTCACAGTCGCGTTTGATCATCGACTCCATCAGGTCACCCAGTTGAGCCGCACCTCCCACCAGCACGCCAAAGCCGATGACCGCCGGCCAGCTCAGGACCGAGGTCTGGAACAAGAACCGGGTCAGACCGAACACGATTAGGGCAAAGATTACTGCAAGAATCAGGCCGCCGATCGCCCCTTCGATGGTCTTGTTCGGACTGAGTCGGGGCCAGAGCTTGTGCCGCCCGGCGGCTCGACCGGCGAAGTAGGCTCCCATGTCGGCCCCCTTGGCCGTGGCCACCAGGGCCGCCAGGGGAACGAGCCCCTGATACGGGCTTTCGAGCCATCGGATCTGGACCAGGAAACTGCCGAGCAGACCGACATAGGCCACGGCCAGAACCGTGCCGGAGATGGTCGCCATCGATCCGCCGGGATGCTCGAACCGGGCACTTTGCGTGATGAAGGTGGTCATCACCACGGCCACGAACGCCCAGAGCGGCCAGGCCAGGGCTTCGACGGCGGCTCCGGGCCGGGCGTCGAGGTCCATCAGGGCTCGGGAGACGTGCGGCCCCCAGTTCGAGAGGACGACCACCAGGACGCCTCCGAAGACGACGACCCCGTCGGGCCGGGCGCTGGTCTGCTCAAACAGGTTGGTGATCTCTCGGGCCGCCAGGCCCATCGCCACCAGCATCGCCACCAGCCAGAGGGGGAACCAGGGGGCGAGATAGAGGGTATCGATGAGCAGGATGGCCACGAACCCTGCCGCCATCGGGAGGCCAATGAGCAACCGGGTCAGGAGCATGATACCACCGAAGTCGACATCACTCGGAATCCTTGCTCACGCGATGGCCGGGCAGGCCGACAAGACAGACGCCGCACACGCAACAGAGGATCAGCCGATGGGAGTGGGCTCTGGGGCCGGAGCCCGACCGGGCAAGCCCCCGAACTTCCGCTGGCGACGGGCGTAGTCGAGCACGGCCCGCTGCAGGTGCTCGGCCCGGAAGTCGGGCCAGAGAACCTCGGTGATATACAGCTCGGCATAGGAGATCTGCCAGAGCAGGTAATTGCTCAGCCGAAGCTCGCCGGCGGTTCGGATCAGGAGGTCGGGGTCGGGCATACCGGCGGTCGTCAGGTAGCCGGAGAAGGTTGCCTCGTCGATCCGATCGGGGTCCAGCCGCCCGGCCATCGCATCCTGGGCGATCCGGCGGGCGGCCTCGGCGATCTCGGCCCTCGCGCCGTAGTTGACGGCCAGGCAGAGGGTCATGCCGGTGTTCGGGGCGGTCATGGCGGCCGTGCGGTCGAACTCGTCGAGGACGTCCTCGGGCAGCCCTTCGCGACGGCCGATCATCGTCAGGCGGACGTTCTGCTCCATCAGCTCGGAGCGTTCGACGATGAGGAAGTGCCGGAGCAGGCGGAACAGGAAGCGCAGCTCGCGGTTCGGCCGCTTCCAGTTCTCGCTGGAGAAGCAGTAGAGGGTCATCTGCTCCAGGCCGATCCGGCAGCCTTCCTCGACCACCGATCGGACGCTGCGGATGCCGGAGCGATGGCCGAAGATCCGGGGAAGCCCCTGAGCTTCGGCCCATCGGCCGTTGCCGTCCATGATGATGGCGACGTGCCGAGGCCGTTGCTCGGGGGGCAGGACCTTGGGGTCGGTCATGGTCGCGATCGCCTTTGAGGTCGCGGTCGGAGTGCTCACGCGGGGCGTGCTCCATCCCCGGATACGGGCGGGTCAGTCGGTGTTACGAGCGGTCGGTTGCGGAATCGATCCAGATGGTCTGGTCGCGGTCCGGGCCAACCGAGACGATACGCACCGGAACGCCGAGTTGTTCTCCCAGGAACCGCACATAGCGCCGGGCGTTCTCGGGCAGGTCGGACCAGGAGCGGACCCCGGAGATGTCCTCGGACCATCCGGGAAGCTCGTGGAAGACCGGGCGGCACTGGGCCAGCCGGTCGAGGTGGGCCGGGAAGGCCGAGACGCGGGCCCCCGACTCGTCCTCGTAGGCGACCGCGACCCGAAGCCGGTCGATCCCGCTCAGCACATCGAGCAGCATGACGGCCAGCTCGGTCGATCCGGAGACCCGGGCGGTGTAGCGACCAGCCACGGCGTCGAACCATCCGCAACGCCTCGGGCGGCCGGTCACGGTGCCGAACTCTCGCCCAACGCGGCGGATGCGCTCGCCGACCTCGTCGTGCAGCTCGGTCGGGAAGGGGCCTTCGCCGACCCGGGTCGTGTACGCCTTGACCACGCCGATCCAGCGGTCAACGTGACGGGCCGGAACCCCCGAGCCGGACCAGATGCCCGCGGCACTGCTGTTCGAGCTGGTCACATACGGATAGCTGCCGTGGTCGATGTCGAGCAAGGTGCCCTGGGCCCCTTCGAACAAGAGGCGGCTGCCCGAGTCGATCGCCAGGTGGAGCCGGTCGGTAGCATCGCCCACGTAGGGCTTCATGCGATCGGCCAGGGCCAGGTACTCCTCGGTGATGGCTCGGGCATCGAGGGGAGTGAAGTCGTGCAGGAGGGCCGAGAGGGAGCGGTTCTTGAACTCGACGGCGCGGCGGACCTGCTCGCGGAACGAGTCGGGGTAGTAGAGGTCGGCAATCCGGATGCCGTGGACCCGGCCGACCTTGTCTCGGTAGCAGGGGCCGATCCCGCGACGGGTCGTCCCGAGCTGCTCGGCGGCCTCGGTCGATTCCTCGGTGAGGCGTTCCTCGACGAGGTGGTAGGGCATGATGACGTGGGCCCGGTCGCCGACCAGCAGGCGGCCGCTCACGTCGATCCCCTGACCGGCCAGCCGCTCGATCTCCTCCAGCAAGGTGGGCGGATGAATGACCAGGCCGTTGCCGAGAACCGAGGTGATCCCCTCTCGCAGGATTCCCGAGGGCAGCAGCGAGAGCTTGTAGGTCACGCCGCCGGTCACGACGGTGTGGCCGGCATTGGCCCCCCCCTGGTAGCGGACGACCATGTCATGCCGGTCACAGAGGGCATCGACGATCTTTCCTTTGGCCTCGTCTCCCCACTGCAACCCCACGACGCACGTCGATGGCACGGCCATCCTCCTGATGAAGGTCTTTTTTTCGCGTAACGCGTTACGGAGCAAAGGAAATACGATACGAATGCCAATCCGATCCGTCAAGCGATTCGCCCGAGGCGAGGCCTGGCAGAGCGGCGATCGGATCAGCGATCCATCAAGCGTCGGAACTCGCCGAACAGGTGCCCGCTGTCGTGCGGCCCGGCCGACGACTCGGGGTGATACTGGACGGCGAAGATGGGGAGCCGGGTGTGCCGGAGCCCTTCGAGGGTGCCGTCGTAGAGGTTCGTGTGAGAGGCCTCGACCTCCTTCGGCAACGACTCGGCGTCGATGGCGAAGCCGTGGTTCTGGGTCGTGATCTCGATCTTGCCGGTGCGTTCGTCGCGGACCGGGTGGTTGGCCCCTCGGTGGCCGAACTTCATCTTGAAGGTCCGGGCTCCCAGGGCCTGGCCGAGCAACTGGTGGCCGAGGCAGATGCCAAAGATCGGCACTCCCCGATCCTCGGCCGCCGACCGGACCAGGGTCCGAAGCGCATCGATCGCACCAGGGAGGGCCGAGGGATCGCCGGGACCGTTGGAGACGAAGATACCGTCGGGCTTCTGTTCGAGGATCGCCTGGGGGGGACTCGAGCCGGGCACGACCGTCACCTGGCAACCACTCTCGACCAGAAAGCGCGGGATGTTCCGCTTCATGCCGAAGTCGAGCGCGACGACATGAGGCGTGGTGGCCTGATGCCGTTGCAGGCCTTCGGTCGCCCGGAGGCCCTCGGCCGAGGGGCCTTCGAAGCCAAGGTCCCAGCGGGCGATCTGCTGGGGCATCACGTCTCGGGTCAGATCGCGGCCGACCAGGCCGGGGCTGCGGCGGGCCTTCTCGACGAGCGAAGCGTCGTCGAGATCGGTCGTGGAGAGGTAGCCCTTCATGGCGCCGACCTCTCGGGTCCGGCGGACGAGGGCCCTGGTGTCGATCCCCTCCACCCCGATGACCCCGTGACGGGCCAGGTAGCTCGGCAGGTCTTCGCGCGATCGGTAGTTGCTGGCCAGGCGGCTCAGCTCTCGAACAACGAAGCCGCGAACCCAGGGGCGGGGGCTCTCCTCGTCCTCGGCGTTGACGCCGTAGTTGCCAATCAACGGGTACGTCATGGCGACGATCTGGCCGTGATAGGACGGATCGGTCAGGATCTCCTGATAGCCGGTCATGCTCGTATTGAAGACGACCTCGCCGTCGATCTCGCCGGATGCTCCAAAGGAGCGGCCGGTGTAGACCGTGCCATCCTCCAAGGCCAGTTTCGCAATGCCCATTGCCGTCGCGTGACTCCCGTTAGCGCGTCCAGAGCGACCGTATCGCCGGAATGACCCGGCTCAATCGTAGCAGCCTGATGGGTCGGGAAACCAGGGGAGTTCGTCACCCCCTCCGAATCGGCGCCGGATTCCCCAGCCCGGTCGGCCGTCGCCTCCGCCTCGAACCGAGGGAACCTCCCTCACCGATTCCCCCCCGAGTCTCGGCGGATCAAGCGAGACAACCAACCCGGAGACCGCGACACATTCACTTGCGTTGCAGAAGTTTACGTCAAAACACCCATCCGGTTGAACACGTTCGACCATGAGGATTGGGTTTGTTTGGTCAAGACCATTGGGTTTGTTTCGTCGGGCCATTGGGTTTGTTTGGTCAAGATCATTGGGTTTGTTTCGTCGGGCCATTGGGTTTGTTTGGTGACGCATTCGAGCTGCCAGGAAGAAAGACATGCACACAAGCAAACAAGAAGTCCTTCGAATTGGTCGAGCGTAATCGCTGACCTGGAACCAGGGGAGGCCGGCTGGAACGAAAGGGGGGAGTTGCACCGGGGGTGATCGCTTTGCCTGAACGAGTCGGGGGTGCGTGTCGGGATCACTCACGCTCATTCTTACATCATCGTGATTTTCGGGAGCGGCAGTCACACAATCTGGTCGGGCGAAGGCCAGGGGCGGGCAAGCGGGATCGCTCCGAAATTGCTCCGGCAGGGGGAGTGAATCGCTTCAATGGCGACCGCCTGAGTCGCCCGAAGTCAAAAAAAGATTGGAGAAGACGATTCGTTGATCGTAAAGTGCGGCTGATCTGCGAATTCCTCGAAGCGAGGCGAGAGCAATTGTCGTTCGCGTGTCATGATTCCGTCGTGGGTGACTGGAAGCGTGATGGCGTCCTGCGCAGGTCATTCGTGCAAACGATGATGCTGGTGTGCCGACTGATCGGATTGGAAAGGAGCCTCGAAGAATGGACCCCGTGATGCCCGAGTTCCAGGCGTTGGATTGCGTCCTCAACCCCACCGATGGATCAACGAGCACGATCATGTTTCGTCTCGGTCAGATTGGCCTGGCGACCGAGGGGTTGAGTGTTCAGATCGTTTCACCGGCGGGGGCGGCGGACGATTGCGCGGAGGTCGTCTGGTCCGATGGTGCGGCGGTCGCGGTGGAGAAAGGGAGTGAGACGTTCATTATTGCAACACTTCAGGCCAGCGTGAAACAGGTCGTCGAGTCTCCTCTGGTGGGTGAGCGGGACGTGACGGTGATCCTCAAGGCTCCCGAGGAACCGACGCTGAATCCCCTGGAAACGGTCCTGAAACTTGCGGTCGCGTTTCCCTTGCGGTCGAAGGGTGTAGTGAGGACCGCGCCGGGGACCACCTCGTGGCTCGCGATTCAAGGGCCACCGGGTTGGTTCAATCGCGGCACGCCGCCCACGATCCGGGCGGTCGAGGACCCCAGAGGCCAGGTTCCCTGGAGTCTCCGCAGCGCGACGCCCGGCCTTCGAGGTCCGGGAACGCTGATTGTCGCAATCGAAGTCCCTGGTTTGGCGGGCCGAGGCAAGGATCCGGAGGTTGAGTCGCCGACCGATGGGACGATCGTGGTGACGTTGGACCCGATTAACATTCCTGGAAGGCCAACGGTCGAGGTCGAGTACGACGACGAAGAGGAACCCCTGACGGAACCGCAACCGGAGCCGGAACCGGTCAAGGGGTGATCGAACGCGGGTTCGGCACGCCTTGGAATCGTCGCGGATCAAGGAAGGGCGGCCCGGACCTCGTCGAGGGCCTCCCGAGCCACGACGACCTCGGGGTCGGCCTCAACGGCGGCGGCAAGGTGCTGCTCGGCCTGGCGGAGCCGATCGAGGCGGCGATCGGGGTCGTCTCGGGTGGTCTGGGCCAGGCCCAACAGGCTCTTGCCGAGCAATCGGAGGTATTCGGCCACGTCGGGGTGCTGGGTGACGAGACGATCGGCGACGGCTCGGGCTCGTTCGTAATCGTCGAAGGCGTCGGGGAAGCCGACGGCGGCCTTGGCGTCGGCTCGGGTGAGCAGCGCCTCGGCCAGTCCGGACGAGTAGCCGATGACCCAAGGGAAGCCGGCGTCGAGCTGTTCGAAGGCGCTGATGGCCGCGTCGAGGGCTCCCCAGGCTCTCGGATCGCGGTCAAGGGCCCAGGTCTTGCCCCGTTCCAGGCGGCAGAGGGCGACGGTCCAGGCCACATCGGCCTGAGTGACGCCGTAAGGGGTCGATCGGTTGGGGGCCTCGTAGGCCCGAACCGCCTCGACGTGGATTTCTTTGGCCCGATCGATCCGGCCGAGGTCCCGCTCTCGGGCGGCGACGAGGGTCAGGGCTCGGGCGAGCATCAAGGGGTCGTAAGGGTGGCGGTCGGCCGGGGGGGCGTCGAGCAGCTCGGCGAACAGGTCGGCGGCTTCCCGGGCGGCCGCGAGGGCGGCGGCTTGATCCGCGAGATGGTCGAGGCTGACGGCCTGGTTGACGCGAATCCGGCCGAGCGAGCGTCGGACCTCGGCCCGTTCGTCCTCCGGCCCTCGCAGGGGCTCCAGCGCGTCCCTCGCCCGCTGGTAGAGGGCGAGGGCATCGGCCTGGGGCCCGGTTCGGGTGTGGAGGACGGCCCAGTCCTTCAGGGCGTTTGCGAGCCGGAGCCGAGGGGCGGGGTCGGCCGGATCGGTGGCGATCAGGCGTTCGAGTTGCTCGACGGCCTCGCGGTAGAGGGTGTCGGCGGTGGCGTCGTCTCCTTCCAGGCGGAAGACGTTGGCGGTGTAGAGGAAGACGGAGGCGGCCTGAGAAATGGTGACGGTGTCGTCGGGATCGCGGGCGAGATGGTCGCGGAAGGCCCGGCTGCCGGAATCGAGCAGGTCCTTGCGGAAGCGATGCAGGGGCTCGGTCGAGGCGAGAACCCACTCGACGTTCTGGACGAGGGCCAGGGCATCGGCGCTGACGGATCGGGCAAGCTCGGCGTTCTGCTCGGCGACGATCTGTTCGGCCTGGGCACGCCGGGCGTTTTGTTCGGCCCGTGTTTGTTCCTGCTGGGCACGCTGAGCGTTGCGTTCGGCAAGGCCCCTGGCGGCCTCGGTCTGCTGTTCCTCCTGCCAGAGCAAGACCGCGGCGAGGGCGGCGACCAGCGCGGCGGTCATGAGAAAGATGGCCACCGCGATAACCGTGGTTTTCCGACGCCTGGCCCAACGGGCGAGACGGATGCCCCAGGGTTCGGCGTAGGCGGTGACCGGCTCGTCGGCGAGCCATCGACGGACCTCGGTGGCAACCTCCTCGGCCGAGTCGTACCGATCATCCGGGGTACGGGCCATCGCCTTCTGGCAGATGGCTTCGAGCGGGGGGGGGACCTGGGGGTTGATCGACCGGATCGGCTCGGGATCGGTCGCGAGGATCTTGCGCAAGACCTCATTGACGGACGATCCGGAATAGGGTGCCTTGCCGGTCAGGAGGGAATAGAGGACCGCCCCCAGACCGTAGATGTCGGACTGCTTCGTGGAGCCGGCCCCCCGCGCGACCTCGGGGGCCATGTAGCCGGGGGTGCCGACGGCGGAACCGGGCGCGGTGTCCTCGCCGCCGAGACCGCCGTCGATGGACGCGGCCCCGACCGGATCGACCAGATCGCCGACGTGCTTGGCCAGGCCCCAGTCGAGCAGAAAGACCTCGCCGAACTCGCCGACGACAACATTTTGCCCCTTCAAATCGCGGTGCAAGACATCGTGCCGGTGGGCGAAGGCGACCGCTCGACAGACGCCGACGAAAGCGTCGAGCAGGCTCACCAGATCAAGCGGGCCGACCTGATCGGCCTGTCGGCGGCGGTGATACTCGGCCGAAACCTGAGACAGGGTCCGGCCGGAGATGAACCGCATCACATAGAACGGGTCGTCTCCGCTGCTGGAGAGATCATACAGCGGAACAATGCTCGGATGTTCAAGCTGGCCCGTAACCTGGGCCTCTCGAACAAACCGAGATCGGGCGGTTTCGGTCGCAGCTCGGTCGGGACGGAGGGTCTTCAGCGCGACCTCTCGGCCGATCACGGTATCCCTGGCCTTCCAGATGAGGCCCAGGCCACCTGTCTCGTGCAGTTCGAGGATCTCGTAACGTTGAGGGGGGACGAAGGGTCCGCCCCGTCCGTTCGATGGGGCAGACTCGCTCCCGGATTCAAAGGGAATCGTTTCACTCCCCGTCAGCGGGTCGCCCGCGGTCGTCGCGTGCGGGCTCAGAGGAAGCGATGGCAAGGCGATCGAGGAGGCAGACTCTGTGCCTTGAGCCCCGGGGAAGGTGGAGAGGGATTCGAGGCGTTTCAGGTCGTCGGGGGTGAGCGCTCCTCGACCGACCAGGAAGGACATGAAGCCGTCGTCCGAACCCAGGGGAGCCCAGTCGGCAATCACTTCGGTCAGCAGGGCAGGGTCGATCACGTGTTTCTGAATCGCCAACAACAAGAGGTGCAACTCACGATCGGCATTCATCACACACCTCGACATCTATGAGGAATCCTTGTCCCCCGATTCTGAAGCTACCACCAAGGTCGTGTGACACGCGAGTTTTTTTAACCTGAACGAGCCTCGGTGCGGTCATCGGGAATGTGAGCCCGCCGGGGGGAATTCGGTCCCCTTTGGAAGAAGACTCAGCTCCGGAGGATCGTCAGGGATTCTGGGGCTCGATCCCGACGCAGCAGCAGCAACCCACCGAGCATCGGGCCCACCAGAGTCAGGAGCATGGCCGGTCCTGCGATCGGCTCGTGGATCGCGTCTCGAACGACCCAGGCGGCTACCGGTCGGAAGGGTTCCAGGGGGGTCAGCACCAGGGCCGGTGAGAGGCCGGACGCCGCAAGCAGGACCATCCCCAGCGCGGGCACGACGCAGCGCCGCAGCGCGATCGGGAGAAAGAGCAAGGTCCGGCTGAAGGCCAGGCGACGACCAGCCACGCGGGCCTCCTCTTGAAGGGCCGTCGCGTCGAGCGATCGCGCCGATCGGGCGGCCTCGACGGCCCAGGGCAAAAGGACGAGGGCCGTTCCCCAGGACACGAGGAGCCAGGGGAAGCGGTAGGGATCGAGCCAGAGGCCGAGCGTCGGGAGGACCGCACCGACCGGATCGGCTCCAGTCGAGGTCCACGACCGGGCCATCTGCCAGATCCCAAGCAACCCAACGCCGATTGCCAACGGCGGAACCGCGTTGAGCAGGCTGACGGCCGATCCGGTGCGTCGGAAGGCCGAGAGGGGCCAGGCCAGGGTCATGGCGAGGAAGGTCGAAGCCCCCCCTAGCGCCAGCGCCCCTCCGAGCAGGGGAGCCAGCTCTCGCCAGATGGCTTGTGCAGCGGTGGCCGACCCAGCAAGGACTTGAGGGGATCGGAAGCACTCGATCGCCAGCGCCACGGCCGGGCCAAGGGTGATTGCCGCCCAGCCGATCAGCGCGACGACGGCGGCGAAGGATCGGAAACGGCCCCACGGGACGATCGGCTCGGCAGGATCACTGGAGGATCGAGGGAGGGAGGCCAGGTGGTCGGGGCCTCCCCAGCGTTTCAAGGCCAGACGGACCAGCAGTGAGAGCACGAGGGCCAGGGCCGTCAGAATCGCAGCCCGAGGGGCGTCGTTGCGGGAGGTCATCCAGAGGGAGCCGACGATTTGAGCGCCAAGGGTTTGGCGAAGGCCAAGCACCAGAGGCGCTCCCGGCTCGATGAGGAGGACGGCGAAGACCGAGGCCGAGACGCGGGCGACCGTCGGCCGGACGAGGGGCCAGATCGAGGTGCGCCAGACCCATCCGCGACCGGCTCCGGAGATGGAGGCCACCCGCTGCCACTGCGGCCCGATCCGATCGAGCGCCCGGCCGGTCCACCAGGCAATCCAGGCCGAGGCAAACCCGAACTGCGCCAATCCCAGCAGGAGCCATCGGCCACGGTCGCCGTCGAGCCATTCCCAGCGCGGGAAGGAACGGATCGATGGGTCAAGGCGTGAAAGAACCATCATCCAGGCCATTGCCATCACGAAGGGGTGGCATCCGGCGCCGAGGCGAATCAAGGTGAGGGGGATGGCCCTTCGCCACCCTCGGCATCCCCAGGCGATGCGGGCGAGCGTGATACCGGTGAGTGTGGCCAGCGCGACGACCACGACGGTGATCGCCAGGCTGTGACCAAGGCAGTCGCGCGCAAACGGATCGGAGAGGGTCAGCCCCCAGTGGACGACGGTTGCGCGGAGGTCGTCGGCCGGCTCGACGGCGAAGATCGAGGCCAGGGCCAGGCCGATCACCGGAGCGATCATCACGGCCAGGGCGAGCAGGGCTCCGAGGAGCCTGACGAGTCGGGTCATCGGCCTCTCCAAGAGCGTCACGAGACCGCTTCGCCGGACTTCGGCACGGTGGCATAGCGACCGAGCAGGACCACGACATGATCGGGGGTGACGGCGACGGTCAAGGGCTGGCCTTCGCGGAGGTCGGGGGCCTGCGGATGCAGGGCCGAGGCCACCAGTGGCCAGTCGCCGGGGCCTCGCAGGTCGATCGACCGCAAGGCCCCTTGAAAGACCTGGCGCTCGACGGTCACCTGAAACCGGTTGGCATCGACCGGCAAGTTCGGACCGAGCCGGATCGACTCGGGCCGGATGGCCACCGTGACCGGCGTGCCGACCGGAGGCTCGCCGCGGGTTGCCAGGCGGCCGACGAGGCGGCCGATGGTGGTGCGGACGAACAGCTCTCCCGACATCGAGGCCCCGGCCACCTGTCCTTGTAACAGGTTGACCGGCCCGAGCAACTGGGCAACGAAGGCGTCGGCCGGAGTGCTGTAGACCACCTCGGACGAGCCGACCTGAACGATCCGCCCCAGGTCCATCACGGCCAGGTGATCGGAGAAGGCGAAGGCGTCGTCGCGATGCTGGGTGAAGACGACGACCGTTCGATCCCAACCGGCGCGGAGCCGTCGCAACTCCTCTCGAAAGGCGGGGCGATTGCGCGGTTCGAGGGGCTCGGTCGGCTCGTCGAGGATGAGGATGCGGGGGTCATCGACGATCGCTCGGGCCAGCTCGGCCCGTCGGCGCTGGAGGTCGTCGAGGGCGGCAGGGAGCCGATCGGCCAGGGTTTCCAGGCCGATCGTCGTGAGGGCTTCCTCAACCTTGCGGCGTCGGTCCTTGCGAGCGATTCCCCGGGCGCGGAGCCCGTGGCCGACATTTTCGGCAATCGTCAGATGAGGCCAGAGGGCCTCGGACTGCCCCAGATAGCCGAACCCGCGCTCGTGGGGCCGGGTAGACTGGATCAAACGATCGTCAACGAAAATCTCGCCGCGATCGGGACGGTCGAGCCCGACGATCAGGCGGGCGAGGGTCGATTTGCCCGATCCGGCGGGACCGAGGACCGAGAGCCATTGTCCGGAGCGGACATCGAGGCTCACTTCATCGACGACCGCGATCCGATCGTAGCGTTTCGAAAGCCCTTCGCAGAGCAAGCGGCTCATCGGGCGGCCTCCTCGGCTTCGGCGGCCAGTTCCCGAGCAAGCTGGGAGAATCGCTGTCGAGCCCACGCCGTCCATTCGGCGCGGAGCCAGGGCAAGACCCGAGACGACTGCAGCAAGCGGCCGTCGTTGGCCGTCGCCAGGGCATCCAGCAGGGCACGATCGACGGGGCGAGGGGGTGTCTGCCAGGAGTCGAGCAGCCAGGCCCTCGACTCGGGATCATCCACCAGGGCCTCGGCCAAGGTTTCGATCATGGACCGAGACGACGGGTCGTTCGTGGTGAGCCGTTGGATTGAGTCGGGAGGCCAGGGGGGAGGCTCGGCGAGGACGGCTCGACCGAGCTGAGGGTTCGGTGATTGCTCGATGGCCTGAAAGGCTCGACGCAGCTCAGGTCCGGCGTCGAGGATCGTGGCCCCGATCAGCTCGGCCGCGAGCGTCCGCTCGGGAGAGGGGGTCTGGATCGGGAGCGGCTCGATGAGCGACCCTCGGCGGAGCCGGTCGAGGAGAGCCTGGACCCCGGAATTCGAAGGAGCGGCGATCGAAGCCACGCTAAAGCCTCGGGTATCGGGATCGATCGAAGGGGAATCGACCGAGCCGGGAATGAACGAGGCCCCCAGTTCGAGGAGGGAGAGGTCCGCGTCTCGGCCTTCGGCCCACGCCAGTTGCCTGGCGACCTGATCGCGGGCGACCGGGTCGATCCGAGGATCACCGGGCAGGATCGCTGAGAAACGCCGATCCGCGTCGGACATTGGAAACGATTCCGCACCTTCGAGACCGAGGCAGCGGAACGGAGCGTCTTCGGACTCGTCGAGAAGGTTGCGATCACCGAGTTCCTGGAGGGTCGCGGTCGGCCAGCCGAGGAGCAGATGGACAGTTCGTCCCGCGTCGAGCAGGTGAGCGGGGTCGTCCCAGCGATCGAGGCGCACCCAGCGGATCGGGGGCATCGGATCGCCGGGAGACTCGGCGAGGAGGGTGGTGAACTGCCGGCAGGTCGCGCGACCCCAGGGGGTCGCGATCACGACCGGGGACCGATCGTCCGAACATCCCGAGAGAATCAGGAGAACGGCCGGCAGAAAACCGAGGAGTAGCGTCGATGATCCGGTTCGAGTCATGAGGGGGCGGTTCTGGGATCGGTTCCCCAAAGGACGCGATCGCCGGAAATCGAGTCAGGACGGGAGAGAGTCGAAGACGACGAACTGATCGGCCCTAAGCCTCAGCGCCAGCCAGCTCGGCCTCGCTGACTGGGGTCATCATCCGACCCCAGCCAGAGCCGATCCATTCGATCAGTCGCCGTGCCCTTCTCGGGGGGCGGAGGCGTCGAGGACGGCTTCGAGGGTCAGGGTTTCGTCGCCTCGGCGGATCTCGATGCTCACGCGGTCGCCGGGCTTCGACTCGTTGAGCCCTTCCATGAAGTCGTAGATCGTGCCGACGGGCTTGCCGGCGAAACCGATGATAATGTCGCCCCCGGTCAGGCCTGCCTTGTCGGCGGCGCTGCCTTCCCGGACGCCGTTGAGGCGAAGCCCTTCGACGCTCTCATCATAATCGGGGATCGTGCCAAGCGAAGCCCCGTTGCCGGCAGCCATGCGGCGAGGCTCGGGCTCGGCCTCCTCGCTGACGGAGAAGGCGGGGCGTTCGGGTCGTCGGGCAACATCGAGGACGAGCAGTTCCGCGTAGTCGGCAATGCGAGCCATCCCTTCGTAATTGACCTTCTCGGCCGTGTCGCTGGGACGGTGATAGTCGGTGTGGGTTCCGGTGAACAGGAAGGCCACGGGGATGCCGCGATCGTGGAACGGGGCGTGATCGCTGTTGCCGGCCACCTGGGCGTTCGGTCGGATGTTGAACCCATGAGACGAGCCGATCGCCATGACCAGATCACGCAGGCCGGGGGTGGAATCAACGCCGAAGACGGTCAGATCGCTCGACTCGCTCAGGCGGCCAACCATGTCGAAGTTGAACATGAAGACGGTCTGGTCGAGCGGAACAAGCGGCTGATCCTCAACATAGAACCGCGAGCCGAGCAAGCCGCGCTCCTCGGCCGAGAAGGCCATGAAGACGACGCGACGAGGGAGCGGATCGGGACGAGCGGCCAGGCGTCGGACCATCTCCAGCATCATCGACGTGCCCGAGGCGTTGTCATCGGCCCCGTTGTGGATGTCTCGGGAGAAGGGGGCGAGCGATCCGGCCCCCCCTTTGCCGAGGTGATCATAGTGAGCACCAATGACCACCGTCTCGTCGGCCAGCGGGCCGGAGCCTTCAAGCACCCCGACCACGTTCTTGGCCACGATGGTCGGCTGTTCCACGTCGATCGACGCGGTCAGGGAGACACCGTCGAGCAATCGGCTGGCGGGTTTGGGCTGGTCGTCGGCGTTGATTGCGGCTTCGAGTTCCGACAGGCTCGGGGCGTCGGCGGCCTGGAGAATCTGATCGACAAAGGCTCGCCGGGCCATGACAAAGGGAATGGTCGTGATGCGATCGGTGCCGGCGGAGGTGAACAGCAGGAGTTCATCCTCCTCGCCCTTCAACCCGGCCTCGTCGTTGACCATGAAGACGGCCCTCGCGCCGTGGCGGAAGGCGTTGATGGCCTTGTGGCGGAAGGTGGCTACATCGACCGGCCGGGCTCCATCGGGAGCGAACGGGCTTCCCGGAACGTCGTACTTCGGCGCCCGTCGGAGCAGGATGACGACCTTCCCGTCAACGTCGATCCCGGCGTAATCGTCGTAGGAGAACTCGGCGTCGTCGGGAGTCGTGATGCCGTAACCGACGAAGGCGATGGGGAGGGATTCGAACGAGCCGGCGCCGCCGATGCTCAACGGCATGAAATCGCGCCGGAGTCGGCCCTCGATCGTCTCGCCGTCGTCCCCGGTCGCGGCCAAGCTCTGAGAGCGGCCGAGCCGGGCCGAGCCGGTGATGGTGAAAGGCTGGTAGTAATCGTCGAGGCCCGGGGCAGGAGCCAGGCCCGCCTCCTTGAACACCTTGGCGATGTACTGGGCCGCGCGTTCGATCCCGGCGGAACCGGGATCGCGTCCTTCCTGCGCATCGTCGGCGAGGAAGGAGACGTCGGTCTGGAGCCGGGCCAGCGCAGGCTCAGCCTCCTGGGATCGAGCCGTCGTGACCGTCCCGAGCAGCACGACCCAGGGAATGGCAATCGCAAGAGGACGAGCCACGGTTTGAATCGAAGCACGAAGGATCGAAGACATCGGCCGGTTCCATCAGAGCGAACAGAAAAAAAAGGAACGAACACCACGATCCAGGAGACAACGGATTGTCGGTCGATCGGCTGGCGAGCGTCAAGGGACCTGCCGACCCCGAGGGCAGAAGGAAGATGGGCAAAAGAAATCGGTGGGAACGGTTTGCGGGGTTCGCTCGTCCAACGAATCGAGTCGTCACGGTCGCTCCAGATCGTTCTGTGTCGACCCTGCCGGTCAGGACGGCAAGCACGTTCCAGCCGCTCGTGGTTGGTTTGACCGGCGCCGGAATGGCTCCTAAAATCTGGAAGTGATTGCTCTTTCGGATGCTCCTCTCTTCTCGCGATCCGGTCCGAATGATCCCGCGATCGCCGCCTCTCGACCCCATTCGACCATCTTACGCACCAGCGGACAGCCTGGACCGGCCACCCCCGAGGATCCGGCCCGGCCGGCGGGAGATATTGATCCATGGCATCTGCCAACGAATCGCAGGGACTGAAAATCGCCGTCGCGATTTTCGTCTCACTGACGGTGATCCTGGCGGTGACGTCGTACTTCCTGTACTCCGAGTACAGCAAGGCGAACCAGGACGCGACCACGGCCCGGAACGAAGCAACGCAGGCCAACACCAAGGCCAGCCAGGCCAACAATAACCTGATCTCGGTCCTCGACCGGGCAGGATATCAGGTTCAGTCGGATACGGCTGCCGTTCTGACGACCATCGACACGGACCAGCAAGCGCTGGTGGCCTCACTCAGCGAGCAACTGGCCGAGGCAAATCAAACCATTCAACAGGCCCAGCAGGATGGAGCGACCGGCACTGAGGTCGCTCGCTACCGGGAAAACCTGACCGGGCTGATTCAGACCTTTACTGATGAATCGACTCTGTCCCCGACCCTCAAAGGATCGCTGGAAACCCTCGCCGCCCTGACGGCCAATCAGTCTCGGCTGGCCACGGCCCTGGCTACCGACAATGTCCGGCTTCGCCGGCAACTGGAAAACGTCGACAACGTGAACCAGGCGGAACTGAACCGTCAGCAGCAGGCCGCCCAGACCGCGCAGACCGACCTTCAGAACGAGCACCAGAAGTACGAAGGTCTGTTTGAAGAACAACGCGATCAGTTGAGCCAGCTTCAGCGTCAGGTGGCGGAACTTCGGGTCCAGAACGACGGTCTGACGACCAATCTGGCCTCGCAGAAAGCGGATTACGAGGACCGGATTTCCGACATTCTCGAACAGATGAAATACTGGCGAGATCAGTCGGAAAAGACTGAGGTCGTTCTGGACAACGCGGACGGGTACGTGACCTTCGTGGACTACACGACGCGGAGAATTCGGACGAACCTGACCCGGAGTATGGGTGCCCGGCCTCAGATGATCCTGTCGGTCTTCGACGCCGACGCCCCCGGCCTACCGAGCGATAAGCCGAAGGCTCGGATTAAGCTGATCGACGTGGGCAATCAGGAAACGGTCGCCTCGATCGAGGAACAGTTCGACAAGAACAACCCGCTTCGCGTGGGAGATCAACTGTACTCGGCCGCCTGGAGCCCCGACGGGCCGCAACGGTTCGCCCTGATCGGCAAGATCGACATGAACCGCGATGGCGTCGACGATCGCGAAGACCTGAAGCGCCTGATTCAGGCTGCCGGTGGCGTGGTCGACTACGACTTGCCCACCCCTTCCGTGGGACAGGAACAAGGTGAGCTGAACGCGAAGATCAGCTACTACATCATCGACGAACGCGACCCGATCCGGACGCCCTCGAACATGCGGTCGGTTCAGGAAATGAACCTCGATGACATGGCCTTCGCCACCACCCGGACCGAGGTTATCGAGGAAGCTCGTCGCCTGGGGCTTCGTCCGCTGCCGGTCGAACGGTTGCTCAGCTCGCTCGGCTACTCGTACGGCATGACCATTCCCGGCGTGGTTGAGGCGGCCGACACCGAGGCCATCGAACGACTGCTGAACCCCGAAGGAACGACCGTTCCCTTGCCGGGGACCGAGGAGTTCGAACGCCGTCGCCAGGAGGCCGAGGCAAACTCGCCCTTCTGATCGTCCCGATCGAGTCTCAGTGATTCAGAAGAAGAACAGGCCACGCCCGTCGACACGATGGGCGTGGCCTGTTTGCATCGATCGGATCGTCGGAAGTAGCACCATCTCAGGCGGTTGGGGGACGCTGCACTCCATCTCGAGGCGGGTGTTCAGGGCCATCGGCCTCAGTCGTGGCCGAAGCGGAGGGGGCCAGATCGAACAGGTAGATGACCGCCGGAGGTGAATCCTCGACTCCGTCCAGCGATTCGTAGAGGGCCCGAGCGGGGTGATTGTCGACCTCGGTGGCCACCCAGGCCTCGGTGCAACCTCGTTCCCGAGCCTGATCGAGCAGGGTGGAGACGAGCCGCTTGCCCAGACCGCGACGTTGGTAAGGCGGAGCCACTCCGACCTCGTTGACGAACAGCTGGTTCGGCTTATCGGGGTGAACGTAGACGAGCCCTGAGGCCATGCCGACGATGACCTCGGCGTCCAGGGCCACCGCCATCAGGCTGCGGGGATCGTCCAGAAAGGCCCGGACGAGATCGTCACGGACCTCATGATCGAACACGTCGTCCGCCACACGCTCGAACAGGGGGGCATCGGCGGCGGTGACGAGCCGAACGATGAGGTCGGTCATTTCGGGGGGGCCATCAACGGGTCGAGTCAGCCGAGGACCACTCGATCGGCCACCACGCCCTCGTTGAGGGTGGCCCGTTCGGGGCGTCCCTTGTGAAGGAAGACGAGGCGGTCGGGGTCGAGGCCCATAAGGTGCAGGATCGTGGCGTGCAGGTCGTGGACGTGGATCCGGTCCTCGATTGCGTGCAGGCCGAAGTCGTCGGTCTCGCCGATCACGCGACCACCCTGGAGACCGGCCCCGGCCATGAACATGGTGAAGCCGTAGGGGTTGTGGTCGCGGCCGTCCCCTTTCTCGGACATGGGAGTACGGCCGAACTCGCCACCCCAGACCACGAGGGTCGAGTCAAGCAGGCCGCGGCGCTTGAGGTCCTTAATGAGACCGGCGACGGGGTAGTCCATCGACCGGCAGTTCTCGGTGTGGTTCTTCTCGATGCTCGTGTGGGCGTCCCACTTGCTGCCGGCGCCGTGATAAAGCTGGATGAAGCGGACGCCTCGCTCGACGAGGCGGCGGGCGAGCAGGCAGTTGCGGCCGAACTTGGCCGTTTCCTCGCGATCGAGGCCGTAGAGGTGCTTCGTTTCCTCGGACTCGGCGTCAATGTCGACCGCCTCGGGGGCCTCGGCCTGCATGCGGAAGGCAAGCTCGTAGGAGGCGATCCGGGCATCCAGCTCGGACTGATCGGGGCGGTCGAGAGAGTGGCGCCGGTTGTACTGGTCGAGCAAGGCGAGCTTGCGACGCTGGCGGGCGTCGTCGATGCCGTCGGGAGGCAGGAGGTCGGGGATCGGCTCCTCACCAGACGCGAGCTTGGTTCCCTGATAGACGGCGGGCATGAAGCCGGCCCCCCAGTTGCGGGGACCACCGGCGACGGTGGCGCGTTCGTTGTCCTGAAGGACAACGTAGGAGGGAAGGTTCTCGTTCTCGGTGCCGAGCCCGTAGGTCACCCAGCTTCCGAGGGACGGGCGACCCCCTCGGATCGAGCCGGTGTTCATCTGGCAGACGCCGTTGACGTGGTTCAGACCGTCGGAGATGCAGGAGCGAACGACCACCAGGTCATCGGCACAGTCGCCGATATGGGGGAGCCAGTCGGAGACCCACATGCCGCATTCGCCCCGGCGCGACCATTTGCGTTGCGAGGCGAGTAGGGGAGATTCCATCTCTCCCATCGGGAGGATGACCCGCTTGATGCTCGACGGCAAGGACTGGCCGGCGAAGCGGTTGACCTCGGGCTTGGGGTCGAACGTGTCGATCTGGCTCGGGCCGCCTTCCATGAACAGGAAGATGACGCTCTTGGCGCCGCCATCGGGCCGTTTCCAGGCGGAGGCGTCGGGCAGGAGGGACGGGCTGTCGGCCGAGGCCGAGGCTGACGGACCGCCGAGCAGATAGGAGAGGCCCAGGGCTCCGAATCCAGCCCCGCCGCGGAGGAGCATCTCGCGGCGGGAGAGGGTGTGGATTCGGTGCGGGATCGGGTTCGGTCGTGATTCGAAGGGGGTGGTCATGGGTCGACCTCTCGGCTCGGCGGGGAGGATATCGGAGGTTCCGATCGGGACCGGCTAGGAGCGAGGCCGATCCGCCGGGGGCCTGTGTCTTGGGTTAGTCGACATAGAGAAACTCGTTGGCGTTGAGGAGGACGTGACAGAAGTCGACCCAGGTGGCGCGATCGACCGGGGCCTCGGTCCCATCGTCGCACGGCAGGCCGGCGGCGGCCAGGTCGTCACCGTCGGGGGCAGGTCCTCGCAGGAAGACGAGGGCGGCGGCAACCTCGTCGGAGTCGGGGGACCGAGCGTAGGCGAGCCGGAAGGCGTGACGGACGCGGTCGGCGTCGGTGTGGTCGGGCAGATCGAGGAGGCGATTGGCGAAGGCCTCGGCCCGTTTCAAGGTCCAGGCGCCGTTGATCATCATGAGCGACTGGGTGGGGGCGGTCGTCACGTTGCGCTGGGCGGTGCTGAGGTAGCCGTCGGCGATATCGAAGGCCCCCAGGACGGGGTCTTTCTCGTTGCGGATGAACTTGGTGTAGATGGACCGCCGGGGTTGGTCGGCCGAGACGCTGGGGCCGCCCAGGTCGAGGTCAAGCTCGCCGCTGACGGCGAGCATGGCGTCTCGGATCGGCTCGGCTTCCAGGCGGCGCGGGGGGAAGCGCCAGAGCAAGGTGTTCTCAGCATCAACGGCCTGGCACGATTCGAGGTCGTCGCGGAACGAGTCCTGGCGGTAGGCGCTCGACGTCATCATCATGCGGTGCAACGACTTGAGGCTCCAGCCCTCGTCGATGAAGGTCGAAGCGAGCCAGTCGAGCAGCTCGGGATGGGTGGGCGTTTCTCCCAGGCGGCCGAAGTCGCTGCTGGTGGCGACGATCCCCTTGCCGAAGTGGTACTGCCAGAGGCGGTTGACCATGACTCGGGGGACGAGCGGGTTGCTCGGGTCGGAGAGCCAGGAGGCCAGGGCGGTGCGTCGGCCGGTGGAGTCGGGCCAACCAGGCGGGGGAGCGATCGAGGCTGGTTCGGGGTCGAGAATGGAGAGGATGCCGGGGGGGATGTCCTCGACGGAGCGGTCGCCGGGGATTGTGGTGGGAGGGGCGACCGGGCCGACGTCGGCGATGGTCTCCACGTTCGGCTCGGCCGGGCGGATCGCGTCGAACCGCTTCAGGTCGGCGACGAGTTCTTCCCAGCGGGCTTTCTCGTCCTTGAGCTGGTTCGGGACCTTGTTGTACTCCATGATGACCTGGCGGAAGGCCAGGGTGGCGAGCTGCTGCTCTCGCGGGGAGAGCGCGTCCCTGTCTTCCCGAATCAGGGCCTGCATCTGGGGCTGAAAGAGCTTGATGGCCGACTGGGCGGCTCGCTCGCGGTAGCGGGCTTCCAAGTCGGCGATCTCGGCGCGGGTGGCGGCGGTCAGGGCTTCCCAGGCGGCCCGGCGCTCGGCCTCGCCGGTGGCGGGGGCGTCGGGAACGACATGAAGCTCGTCTCGGGGGATGAGCGCGGCGAAGTAGGAGCGGAGCCGGTAGTAATCCTTCTGAAGGATCGGATCGTACTTGTGGTCGTGGCAGCGGGCGCAACCCATGCCGAGGCCGAGGAAGGCGTCGGCAGTAACGTCGGTGATGTCGTCGAGGATGCCGTCCCACTGGCCTTCCACGTCGCGCTGATTCGACTCGTAGACCCAGAGGCGGAGGTAGCCGGTGGCGACGCGGCCGACGGGGCTTTCGGGGTCCAGCTCATCGCCGGCGATCTGCTCGCGGATGAACTGGTCGTAGGGCAGGCCGCGGTTGAGGGCGTCGATGACGTAGTCGCGGTAGCGCCAGGCGAAGGGGCGGAAGGCGTCGGCCCGGTAGCCGTCGGACTCGGCGAAGCGGACGAGGTCGAGCCAGTGGCGGCCCCAGCGCTCGCCGTATCGGGGGGATTCGAGGAGGCGATCGACGAGGCGGTCGAAGGCGTCGGGGGCGTCGTCGGCGAGGAAGGCTTCCACCTCCTCGGGGGTCGGCGGCAGGCCGTGCAGGTCGAAGGTGGCGCGACGGATCAGGGTGCGGCGGTCGGCCTCGGGAGCGGGAGAAAGGCCAGCGGCATTGAGTCGCTCGAAGATGAACTGGTCGATCGGGTTACGGCTCCAGCCGGAGTCGGAGACAGCGGGGGGTTCGACCTCGGCGACCGGTTGGAGGGACCAGTAGGAGCGATCGGCGTCGGTGAAGGTCTCGGGCGCTTCCCGGATGGCGGCGGTTTGGTCTTCACCGGGCCAGGGGGCGCCGAGTTCGACCCAGCGGACGAGGGCCTCGACCTCATCGGCAGGGAGCTGGCCGTCGGGGGGCATCTCGAAGCCTTCGTAGCGGACGGCCTCGACCAGGAGGCTCTCGACCAGGTCCCCCGGGACGACCGCCGGGCCGGTTCGACCGCCTCCGAGCAGGTGGGCGAGGGAGTCGACCCGCAGATCCCCTTTTTGCTTCTCCTCGCCGTGGCAGCGCTGGCAGCGGTCGATCAGGATGGGCCGAACCTGGGATTCAAAGAGCTGGAGCCCTTCGCGTTCGGCGTCGTCGTCGGATCGGGCGAGGGCCGGGGCGGCGAGCAGGCCGATCGTCAGGAGAATCAGGATCGAGGAAGGAGCAGGATGGCGGGAGGGGGAGAGGAGGGCCCTGGTCATTGACGAACACCTCGCAGGGGTGGGGAGCAGTTCGTTGCCCTCTGGGGGGACGATCAAACAACCGTTGAGCTTATCAGATCGGGTTCTCCAATGCGATCCATTCTTCATCGACTTTTTTTGAAGTGCTTCGCCAGTCGCGTCGCGGGCCGCTCGTCGTTCAGGGGAAACGGCCGGATGTACCGGATGGTGAGCCTCTGGGAGCGTTGAGGGTCGTGTCAGGCTGGAGGTGCGCTGGTCGGTGCGCACTCCGGTGCGCAAAGGATTCTGAGCAATTGGTGTTCTCCGAAAAGGAGTTACGTCGATCAGACCCATTCGTTTCGGGAAATCGTGCCCAGATCGCCCCAATGCGGGAAGCCGTGCGGGCGGGTCGTCCCGGCATGGCGAGAGGACACCCGCCCGCCAGTGGCCCTGCTTGGTGGATCTGACAGCCGCCGAGTGCCGCTTCTCGTACCAATGGGTGGACTCTGGGTGCCCCGGGTTCCGCGCCA